>DXCY01000062.1 GCA_019115725.1 Candidatus Luteimonas excrementigallinarum | reverse complement strand
ACCCCAGCGGCCGACAGCCAGGTGCAGGTGCACTACAAGGCCAGCCTGCCGGAAGGGCCGACCTTCATTGACACCACCGCCCCGCGCCCGGATGGCGAGAGCGGCCCGGTGAACATGCGCCTGAGCGAGATCCCGCTGGCCGGCCTGCGCGAAGCCATCGGCATGATGAAGGCCGGTTCGCGCTGGGAAGTGGTGCTGCCGTCCAGCCTTGCCTACGGTGATACCCCGCAGTCCCCGATCGGCCCGAACCAGGCCGTCGTGTTCGAAGTGCAGCTGGTCAGCGTCAACTGATCCACGCTGTGGCCGCCGCGTCCGCGCCCCGTGCGCGGGCGCAGCGCCCGGACAGTCCAATCCAGCCGTGCCGGTGCAAGCCGGTGCGGCTTTTTCACGCGGGGGCATCGCCCCGCGGGTGTTGTGTGAAACCATGAACGTTCCCTTCCGCGCCGTCCTCAGCCCCTGCATCGGCGTGTGCACGCTGGATGAAGAGGGCAGCTGCCTCGGCTGCCACCGCACCGCCGGCGAGATCGCGCTCTGGAGCCAGATGTACGATGACGAGCGCCTGCATCTGATGGAACACGTGCTGCCCGAGCGCGAAGCGCAGCGCACGTGACCCGGTATCCGTCGCTGCCGGCCCTGGCCCGGGCGCTGCATCCGCTGCAGTCGCCGCCGGCCAGCGCGCCCTGGAACAGCGACGAAGTGGCGGATCTGCTTCCGCCGGACCATGTACATCGCGAGGCGGCGGTGCTGGTAGGGCTGGTGCCGCGCGCCGGCGGCCCGCGGGTGCTGCTGACCCGGCGCACCGAAATGCTCAGGCATCATCCCGGCCAGGTCAGCTTTCCCGGCGGTGGCATCGAGCCGGTGGATCGCGACGCGCTGGCCGCGGCCCTGCGCGAGGCCAACGAGGAGATCGGCCTGCATCCCGATCAGGCCCGGCCGATGGGCTGGCTGGATCCGGTGGTCACGATCAGCGGCTACCGGGTGCTGCCGGCGGTGGCGACCATCGATGCTGCCTTCGTGCCGGTGCCGGATCCGGGCGAGGTGGCCGAAGTGTTCGAAGTCGATCTGCAATTCCTGCTGGCGCCGGGCAACCTGCGGCAGCTGGAGGTGGAATATGCCGGGCGCCCCCGCCGGCTGCTGGAATTCCGCCATGGTCCCGGGCACGCGCCGCATCGCATCTGGGGCGTCACCGCCTCTATCCTGTTCAACCTGCGCGAGCGGCTGGCGCGCGCCACCTGAGGAGGCAGGCCATGGGGCCGGACTGGAACACGCTGGTGCAGGCGGAAGATCTGGCGGCTGCGCTGGGCAATGAGGATCTGGTGGTGATCGACTGCCGCCATTCGCTGGCGGACCCGGAACAGGGCGCCGGCGAATACCGTCGCGGTCATGTGCCGGGGGCGGTGCACGCGCAGATGGATCGCGACCTGTCCGGCCCGCTGCGCCCCGGCTCCGGCATGGGGCGGCATCCGTGGCCTTCGGCCGCCCAGCTGTGCGAGCGACTGGGTGCCTGGGGCGTGACCCCGCATCACCAGGTGGTGGCCTATGACGGCGGCGACGGGGCGTTTGCGGCGCGGCTGTGGTTCCTGCTGCGCGCGCTGGGCCACGCCCGGGTGGCGGTGCTGGACGGCGGCTGGGCGCGCTGGCGAACGCTGGGTCTGCCGGCGGATACCGCGATCCACCCGCCGGCGCCGGCGCGCTACGTGGCGGAGTTCGATACGCAATGGCTGCTGGATGCCGATGGCGTGCAGGCCCACCTGGCGGCCGGAGGGCTGCTATTGGATGCCCGCGCCGGCGAGCGTTTCCGCGGCGAGGTCGAGCCCATCGATCGCGTGGCCGGGCACGTGCCCGGCGCGGTCAGCCGCCCCTTCAGCGACAGCCTGGCGGCCGATGGGCGCCTGCGTCCGCCGGAAGAGTTGCGCGGCGGTTTCGAGCGGCTGATGCAGGGGCGTACGCCCGCGGAGGTCGTGGTGATGTGCGGCTCGGGCGTCACCGCCTGCCATCACCTGCTGGCGATGGCCAGCGCGGGTTTGCCCGGCGCGCGGCTCTACACCGGATCGTGGAGCGGCTGGATCGACGCCCCCGACCGGCCGGTGGCGACCGGGCCGGAGTAGATCAAGCCTGCCTGGAGCAGGTTTACCAGAAGCAGGCCCACGCAGGGCAGGCCGATCAGCCCTTGCCGATCCGGGCCACCATGGCGCGCAGCGCCTGCTGGGTATCGGCCGAGCGCCACGATTCCAGGCATTGCTCCAGCTGCATGCTCGCGGGCGAGACCGCCTCCACCAGATCGGCCCGCAGCAGCTTGCGGGTGGCCAGCATGGGCGCGCGAGGCAGGTCCAGCAGCAGGTTGATCCGGTCGGCAGCGCGGGCCACCACGGCGTCCGCCGCGGCCAGTTCATCCACCAGGCCGATATCCAGCGCCCGCGAGGATTCCACCATCGCCCCGGCCAGCAGCAGGGCCTCGGCCTGGCGCGCGCCGACCGTGCGCTGCATCAGGCGCATGATCCCGGGCGGAATGGCGATGCCCACCTGGGTTTCGTTGAGGCCGATGCCGAAGGGGCCTTCCGCCATGACCCGCCAGTCGCAGCACAGGGCCAGTACGCAACCGCCAGCCGGGGCGTGTCCGGCGATCGCGGCCGCCACCGGTACCGGACACGCTGCAAGCGCGCGGGCGGCATCGAAAAAGCCGTTCCAGGCGTCATACAGCGCCTGGCCGTCCTCCTGGATCGACAGCAGCAGGGGCACGTCCAGCCCGGCCGAGAACACCTTCGGGCCGCCCGACAGCACCAGGCCTTCGGCGCCATTGGCGATCGCGCTGTCCATTGCCTCGCACAGCGCCTGGCATAGGGCCGGGTTGATGGCGTTGACCGGCGGCCGGGCCAGACGCAGTTCGTGGATACGGCCGTGTTTGATGGTTTGGATCAGCTGACTCATGCGGAGTCCTTTGAGGGCGCGTCGGGGGCGTAGCCCCGACCTACGGGGTGGATGACGGTTCGGCGGAGCCGGCGGCGCGGCGCACCGCGTCAGGCAGCGGGGTGGGGCGGCCGCTGGCGCGCTCCACCCACACCATCACCACATGGCCGTCCGCATACAGGGTGGCGCCATCGCGGCTGACGATGCGGTGGCCGATGGTGACGCTGGTGTTGCCCAGGCGCTCGCAGTACAGCTGCACCAGCGGCTCGGCCGGGTACGGGATCGGCATGCGGTAGTTGATCTGCACCGCGGCCAGCAGCGGCGCAGTGGTCTCGGTCACCCATTCCTCGCCCAGCGATTCAAACCAGCGGATCCGGGTCTCTTCCAGATAGGTGAGGAAGTTGGAGTTGTTGACGTGGTTGAACGCGTCCAGGTCGCGCCAGCGCACGCTCAGTGGCATCTCGAACAGCGGCGCGGGGACGGTGTCGGTAACGTGGCTCATGGGCATCCTCAGCTGCGGGCGCGCTTGCTGGCGGCGCGCTTCTTGCGCACCGGGCGGGCGAAGCGCTCGGGGTCGGGCGTGGCTGCGGGGGCGGAGCCCGGTGCGGCGTCGCCCAGCATCTTTGCCAGGAACTGGCCGGTATGGGATTCGGGCACGGCGGCCACTTCCTCCGGCGTGCCGCGGGCGATGATCATGCCGCCGCGATGGCCGCCTTCCGGCCCCAGGTCGATCACCTGGTCGGCGGTCTTGATCACATCCAGGTTGTGCTCGATCACCACCACCGTGTTGCCGTCGTCGCGCAGCTTGTGCAGCACCGCCAGCAGGTGCTCGATGTCGTGGAAGTGCAGGCCGGTGGTGGGCTCATCCAGGATGTACAGGGTGCGGCCGGTATCGCGGCGCGAGAGTTCCTTGGACAGCTTCACCCGCTGCGCCTCGCCTCCGGACAGCGTGGTGGCCGGCTGGCCCAGGCGGATATAGCCCAGGCCCACGTCCATCAGCGTTTCCAGCCGGCGCGCGATCGCCGGCACCGGGGTGAACAGCTCCAGCGCGGCCTCGATGGTCAGCTCCAGCACGTCGTGGATGCTGTGGCCCTTGTAGAGGATGTCCAGGGTTTCGCGGTTGTAGCGCTTGCCCTCGCACACGTCGCAGGGCACGTACACGTCGGGCAGGAAGTGCATTTCCACCTTGATCAGGCCGTCGCCCTGGCAGGCCTCGCAGCGCCCGCCACGCACGTTGAACGAGAACCGCCCCGGCGAGTAGCCGCGCGCGCGCGCCTCCGGCACCTGGGCAAACAGCTCGCGCAGCGGGGTGAACAGGCCGGTATAGGTGGCCGGATTGGAGCGCGGCGTGCGCCCGATCGGCGACTGGTCGATATCGACCACCTTGTCGAACAGGTCCAGGTTCTCGACCTCGCGATAGGGCGAGGGCTTGTGCGAGGCGCCGTTGATCTCGTTGGCGGCCAGCTTGTACAGGGTGTCGTTGATCAGGGTCGATTTGCCCGAACCGGAGACGCCGGTGACCACGGTGAACAGGCCCGAGGCGATGGTCAGATCCACGCCCTTGAGGTTGTTGCCGGTTGCACCGCGCAGGTGCAGCTGCATTTTCGGGTTGGGCTTGTGGCGCCGCTCCGGAATCTGGATGGCGCGCGCGCCCGACAGGTACTGTCCGGTCAGCGAGCGCGGCTCGGCCAGGATGTCCTCGAAGCTGCCCTCGGCCACCACCTCGCCGCCGTGCACGCCGGCCCCGGGGCCGATATCCACGATGTGGTCGGCCTGGCGGATGGCGTCTTCGTCGTGCTCCACCACGATCACCGTGTTGCCCAGATCACGCAACCGCACGAGGGTGTCCAGCAGGCGGGTGTTGTCGCGCTGGTGCAGGCCGATGGAGGGCTCGTCGAGCACGTACATCACTCCCACCAGGCCGGCGCCGATCTGCGAGGCCAGGCGGATCCGCTGGGCCTCGCCGCCGGACAGGGTGTCGGCCTTGCGCTCCAGGCTCAGGTAATCCAGGCCCACATCGACCAGGAAGTTCAGCCGCTCGCGGATCTCCTTGAGGATCTTGTCGGCCACCTCGCCGCGCCAGCCGGGCAGGCTCAGCTGGCTGAAGAAAGCCAGCGCATCGCCGATCGGCAGCACCACCAGGTCCGACAGCGGACGCTCGGCCACCAGCACGTTGCGGGCCGAACGGTTCAGGCGCGCACCCTCGCACTCGGGGCAGGCGCGCTCGCTGATGTACTTGGCCAGCTCTTCGCGCACCGCCGCCGATTCGGTTTCGCGGTAGCGGCGTTCCAGGTTGGGCAGGATCCCCTCGAAGCGATGGCTGCGCTGGCTGCGGCTGCCGCCCTCGGTGATGTAGGTGAAGCTGATCTTCTCCTCGCCGCTGCCGTGCAGCACCGCGTGGCGGGCCTCTTCGGTGAGCTCGTTCCACGGCGTATCCACGCTGAAGCCGTAGTGCTTGGCCAGCGAGGCGATGAGCTGGAAGTAGTAATGGTTGCGGCGGTCCCAGCCGCGCACCGCGCCGGCGGCCAGGCTGAGCTCCGGATGCACCACTACCCGCTCCGGGTCAAAGAACTCGCTCATGCCCAGGCCATCACACTCCGGGCAGGCGCCGACCGGCGAGTTGAACGAGAACAGGCGCGGCTCCAGCTCCGGCAGCGCGTAATCGCACACCGGGCAGCTGTAGCGCGACGAGAACAGCAGCGGCTCGGCGCCATCGTCGTCCAGCGCACGCACCTCGGCCATGCCGTCGCCGAGCTTGAGCGCGGTTTCGAACGATTCGGCCAGGCGTTGCTGGATGTCTTCGCGCACCCGGAAGCGGTCGATCACCGCTTCGATCGTATGTTTCTGGCGCAGGGCCAGCGTGGGCACCGCGTCGATTTCATATACCGTGCCGTCCACCCGCACGCGCACGTAGCCCTGCGCACGCAGCTGGTCGAACACCTGTGCGTGCTCGCCCTTGCGGCCGCGCACCACCGGTGCCAGCAGCATCCAGCGGCGCTCGGCGCCCTCGGGGGTGTTCCCCAGCGCCATCACCTGGTCCACCATCTGGCTGACGGTCTGCGCTTCCAGCGGATAGTGGTGCTCGGGGCAGCGCGGCAGGCCCACGCGCGCGTACAGCAGGCGCAGGTAGTCGTAGATCTCGGTGATGGTGCCGACGGTTGAGCGTGGGTTGTGCGAGGTCGATTTCTGCTCGATCGAGATCGCCGGGCTCAGGCCCTCGATGTGGTCGATATCGGGCTTTTCCATCACTGACAGGAACTGCCGCGCGTAGGCCGACAGCGACTCCACGTAGCGCCGCTGGCCCTCGGCATAGATGGTGTCGAAGGCCAGCGACGACTTGCCGGAGCCGGACAGGCCGGTGATCACGATCAGCTTGTCGCGTGGCAGCTCGACATCGATGTTCTTCAGGTTGTGGGTACGGGCACCGCGGATGCGGATGTAGTCCAACGCCATCGGGAAAGTCCGGGGTTGTCCCGGCGGGAGCCGGGGTGGGGGAGGGGCGGGAAGGGCAATCGATCAGCCTACCGAGCCATGGATATGGGGGCAAACGCGGCAATGACCAACCCGTGGGCAAGGCTGACGCGGGCCTGTCTCCCGCATTGCGACGGCGGAACCGCCAGTTGACCCTGAATTGATAAGTCCCCTACAATTCCGCTTCTGTCCGCCGTGAACATCCGTCAGGAGCGGCCGGGCAGGCCAAAGAATAACTACAGAATCGAACACCAAAGAGGTTTCACATGTACGCAGTCATGGTCACCGGCGGTAAGCAGTACCGCGTGGCGCAGGGCGAAAAGCTCCGCGTCGAGAAGCTCGAGGTCGAAGAAGGCAACGAGATCACCTTCGACAACATCCTGATGCTGGGCGACAGCGATGGCATCAAGGTCGGCGACGCGCTGAACGGCGCCACCGTCACCGCCAAGGTCGTGTCCCACGGCCGTGCCGACAAGATCAGGATCATCAAGTTCCGCCGCCGCAAGCACCACATGAAGCGGCAGGGGCATCGTCAGTACTACACCGAAATCGAGATCACCGGCATTGCCGGTGGCGACAGCAAGTAAGGAGAAGCAGCCATGGCACAGAAAAAAGGCGTAGGTTCCTCGCGCAACGGCCGCGACTCCAACCCGAAGTTCCTGGGCGTGAAGATCTATGGCGGCCAGGCCATCGAGGCCGGCAACATCATCGTCCGCCAGCGCGGCACCCGTTTCCATCCGGGCGCCGGCGTCGGTCTGGGCCGCGACCACACGCTGTTTGCGCTGGTTGACGGCAAGGTCGAGTTCAGCACCAAGGGCGCCAAGAAGCGCCGCACGGTGAGCGTGGTCGCGGACGCCTGAGGCTTTCCGCAAACCGTGCAAGCGAAAGCCCCGCACCTCGCGGGGCTTTTCTTTTCCGTACTGTTTTTTTCGCGAGTCCTTGCCTGCAGGCGCGCGTGTGCGAGTAGCAGTTAAACTCGTTCAGGCAGTGCCCGCGCTTTTTTCTCCCTCTTCCGCAACCACGAACCCAGCCAATGAAACTCGTCGACGAAGTTGAAATCACCGTGATCGCCGGCAAGGGCGGCAACGGCTGCGTGAGCTTCCGCCGCGAGAAGTTCATTCCCAAGGGCGGGCCCGACGGCGGGGATGGTGGTGCTGGTGGCAGCGTGTGGCTGGTGGCCGATGAAAGCCTGAACACCCTGGTCGACTTCCGCCACCAGACGCGCTTCCAGGCGCGCAAGGGCGAGGGCGGCATGGGCCAGCAGAAGTACGGCAAGGGCGGCGAGGATCTGGTCATCACCGTGCCGGTGGGCACCGTGGTCACCAACCTGGACACCGATGAGGTGATTGGTGACCTGACCGCGCACGAAGCGCGCCTGCTGGTGGCCCGTGGCGGCAAGGGCGGGCTTGGCAACATCCACTTCAAGAGTTCGGTCAACCGCACGCCGCGCCAGTCCACCCTGGGCGAACCGGGTGAGGAGCGGGTGCTGAAGCTGGAGCTGAAGCTGCTGGCCGATGTGGGCCTGCTGGGCTTTCCCAATGCGGGCAAGAGCACTCTGGTCCGGGCGGTATCGGCGGCTACGCCGAAGGTGGCGGATTACCCGTTCACCACCCTGTACCCGAACCTGGGCGTGGTCAGCGTGGAGCCGCACCGCAGCTTCGTGGTGGCCGATATCCCGGGCCTGATCGAGGGCGCCGCCGATGGCGCGGGGCTGGGCGCGCTGTTCCTGCGCCATATCCAGCGCACCCGGGTGCTGCTGCATCTGGTGGAGATCCAGCCGCTGGACGGCACCGATCCGGTGGAGCAGGTGCGGGCGATCGAGCACGAGCTGGGCAAGTTCGATGCCGGCCTGCTGGACAAGCCGCGCTGGCTGCTGATCAACAAGGCCGACCTGCTGGACCCGGCGGAAGCGGAAGCCGAGGCGGCGCGGATCGTGGCGGAACTGGACTGGAAGGAGCCGTGGTTCCTGGTGTCCGGGCTGGCCCACGGCGGCACCCGTGAGGTGATGCTGCGGGTCCAGACTGAGCTGGATCGGCTGGATGAGCTGGCGCGCGACGAGGCGCAGGATGCGGGCTGATCCGGCCGTGTCCGCTGCGTCCCGCGGCCAGAAGTCACACGCACGAAAAAGCCCGGCCGGAGCCGGGCTTTTCGGTCATGCGGAGCGCCGTGGTTCAGGCAGCGCTCTGCAGGGCCTTGATGCGTGCGCTCAGGCGGCTCTTGTGGCGGGCAGCCTTGTTGCGATGGATCAGGCCGCGCGCGCCGAAGCGGTCGAGCAGCGGCTGGGCGGCGTTGAACGCCTCCTGTGCGGCCGCGGCGTCATTGGCGTCGAGCGCCTTGATCACCTTCTTCACGGCGGTGCGGAGCTGCGAGCGCTGGCTGCTGTTGCGCTGGTTGCGCACGACGGCCTGCTTGGCGCGCTTCTTGGAAGACTTGATGTTGGCCACGGTGGAATCCTGGAAACTTTGGGTGATCAGCCGCGTCCAATGACGCAGCCCGGAGGCAGGGCCGTGGTTGACGACCCGATTGAAAAGACAAGCGAGCAGGAAATTATGGGGGTTTCAGTGTCTTGGGTCAACACCGCCTGTCAGGCCGGGGTGTGGGCGTGAGCGGGCCGGGCCCCGCGCCGGCCGCGCCGGAGCCGCCATCCAAGGCGAAGCCGGGGGGAGCGGGCCTGCTGCGGTCCACCGCGGTATTCAGCGCAATGACCCTGCTGTCGCGGATTGCCGGCTTTGCCCGCGACATGCTCCAGGCCACGCTGTTTGGCACCGGCGGGGCGATTGGCGCGTTCATCGTTGCCTACCGGATCCCCAACTTCCTGCGGCGGATTTTCGCGGAAGGCTCCATGGCCATGGCCTTCGTGCCGGTGCTCAACGAGATCCGCGAAAAGGGCGACCGCGCTGCGCTCAAGGATTTCATCGACCACATGGCCGGTGCCCTGTGCGCGGTGGTGCTGGTGGTGTGTGCGCTGGGGATGCTGGCCGCGCCGTGGCTGGCGCGGCTGTTCGCGCCGGGCTGGCTGGAGGATCCGCAGCTGCTCGACCAGACCGGGCAGATGCTGCGGATCACCTTTCCGTACCTGCTGTTCATTTCCATGATGTCGCTGGCGGCCTCGGT
>DXCY01000061.1 GCA_019115725.1 Candidatus Luteimonas excrementigallinarum | reverse complement strand
TCCAACCCGGCCACGATCATGACCGACCCGGATACTGCCGATGCGGTCTATATCGAGCCGATCGACTGGCAGACGGTCGAGAAGATCATCGCCAAGGAGCGTCCCGACGCGCTGCTGCCGACGATGGGCGGCCAGACCGGGCTGAACTGCGCCCTGGACCTGGCCGACCACGGCGTGCTGGAAAAGTACGGCGTGGAGCTGATCGGCGCCTCCCGCGATGCGATCCGCATGGCCGAGGACCGCGAACTGTTCCGCGATGCGATGCGCGACATCGGCCTGGAGTGCCCCAAGGCCGAAGTGGCCCGCACCTTCGAGCAGGCAGTGGAAATCCAGGCCACGGTCGGCTACCCGACCATCATCCGGCCCTCGTTCACCCTCGGCGGCAGCGGCGGCGGCATTGCCTACAATCGCGAGGAGTTCGAGGAGATCGTCAAGCGCGGCCTCGAGCTGTCTCCGACCAGCGAAGTGCTGGTGGAGGAGTCGGTGCTGGGCTGGAAGGAGTTCGAGATGGAAGTGGTCCGCGACAGCGCGGACAACTGCATCATCGTGTGCTCCATCGAGAACCTGGACCCGATGGGCGTGCACACCGGTGACTCGATCACCGTGGCCCCGGCCCAGACCCTGACCGACAAGGAATACCAGCGCCTGCGCAACGCCTCGATCGCAGTGCTGCGCAAGATCGGCGTGGATACCGGCGGCTCCAACGTGCAGTTCGGTATCAACGCCGAGACCGGCCGGGTGGTGGTGATCGAGATGAATCCGCGGGTGTCGCGCTCGTCCGCGCTGGCCTCCAAGGCCACCGGTTTTCCGATTGCCAAGATCGCGGCCAAGCTGGCGGTGGGCTTCACCCTGGACGAGCTGCAGAACGAGATCACCGGCGGCCGCACCCCGGCCTCGTTCGAGCCGGCGATCGACTACGTGGTCACCAAGATCCCACGCTTCGCGTTCGAGAAGTTCCCGCAGGCGGATTCGCGCCTGACCACGCAGATGAAGTCGGTGGGCGAGGTGATGGCCATCGGCCGCACCTTCCAGGAGTCGCTGCAGAAGGCACTGCGCGGGCTGGAGACCGGCAAGGCGGGCTTGGACCCGACCGGGCTGGACATCAGCTCCGATGAGGGCCTGACCGCGCTGCGTCGCGAGGTGAAGGAAGCCGGGCCGGAGCGTATTTTCCACCTGGCCGATGCGTTCCGTGCCGGGATGGATGTGGAGCAGGTGCACGCGCTGTCGTGGGTGGATCCGTGGTTCCTGGATCAGATCCAGGAACTGGTGGCCGCCGAACAGTCGGTGGCCGGCGCCGGCCTGGAAGGCCTGGACGCGGACCGGCTGCGAGCGCTCAAGCGCATGGGCTTCTCCGATGCGCGCCTGGCCCAGCTGACCGGCAGCGACGAGCAGGCCGTGCGCGCCCTGCGCCGCGCCTTCGACGTGCGCCCGGTGTACAAGCGGGTCGACTCCTGCGCCGGCGAGTTCGCCACCACCACCGCGTACATGTATTCCACCTACGAGGAGGAGTGCGAGGCCGAGCCGAGCGATCGCGACAAGATCATGGTGCTCGGCGGCGGGCCGAACCGGATCGGGCAGGGCATCGAGTTCGACTATTGCTGCGTGCACGCCGCGCTGGCGCTGCGCGAGGACGGGTTCGAGACCATCATGGTCAACTGCAACCCGGAGACCGTTTCCACCGACTACGACACCTCCGACCGCCTGTACTTCGAGCCGCTCACGCTCGAGGACGTGCTGGAGATCGTGGACGTCGAGAAGCCCAAGGGCGTGATCGTGCAATACGGCGGTCAGACCCCGCTGAAGCTGGCGCGTGCGCTGGAGGCGGCCGGGGTGCCGATCATCGGCACGTCGCCCGAGTCGATCGACCTGGCCGAGGACCGCGAACGTTTCCAGCAGCTGGTCGACGAGCAGGGCCTGAAGCAGCCGCCGAACCGCACCGCGCGCAGCCCCGAAGAGGCGCTGGTGCTGGCCCGCGAGATCGGCTATCCGCTGGTGGTGCGCCCGAGCTACGTGCTCGGCGGCCGGGCCATGGAAGTGGTGCACGCCGACGCCGACCTGGAGCGCTACATGCGCGAGGCGGTAAAGGTATCCAATGACTCGCCGGTGCTGCTGGACCGCTTCCTCGACAATGCGGTGGAAGTGGATATCGACCTGATCGCCGACGCGGAGGGCCAGGTGCTGATCGGCGGGGTGATGGAACACATCGAAGAAGCCGGCGTGCATTCCGGCGACTCGTCCTGCTCGCTGCCGGCCTATTCGCTGTCGGGAGACACCCAGGCCCGCCTGCGCGAGCAGGTGACCGCGATGGCGCGCGCGCTCAACGTGGTCGGCCTGATGAACACCCAGTTCGCCGTGCAGTCCAATGACGATGGCGAAGACCTGATCTTCCTGCTGGAAGTGAACCCGCGTGCCTCGCGCACCGTGCCGTTCGTGTCCAAGGCCACCGGCCTGCCGCTGGCCAAGATCGCGGCGCGCTGCATGGCCGGCCGCAGCCTGGCCGAGCAGGGCGTGACCCGTGAGGTGGTGCCGCACTACTACTCGGTGAAGGAGGCGATCTTCCCGTTCGCCAAGTTCCAGGGTGTGGACCCGATCCTCGGGCCGGAAATGCGCTCCACCGGCGAAGTGATGGGCGTGGGCCGCAGCTTCGGCGCCGCCTTCGCGCGCGCGCAGGAAGCCGCCGGCATCCGCACCCCGCCCGCGCAGGGCAAGGTGTTCCTGTCGGTACGGGATCCTGACAAGGCACGCGTGGTGCCGGTTGCACGCGACCTGGTGGAGCGCGGCTACGTGCTCGTGGCCACCGCCGGTACCGCCGGCTGGCTGAAGGAAAACGGGATCGCCTGCGAGCGGGTCAACAAGGTGATGGAAGGCCGGCCGCACATCGTCGACCTGATCAAGAACGGCGAAATCGCCTACATTGTGAACACCACCGAGGGCAAGCAGGCCATTGCCGACTCGTTCTCGATCCGACGCGAGGCCCTGCAACAGCGGGTGACCTATTCAACCACCATTGCCGGCGCCCGGGCCCTGCTGCATTCGCTGGAATTCCGCGGCACGGGGCCTGTTCTGGCGCTGCATGAACTGCATGAGGAATTGACTGAGGCATGAGAGCACCACTGACCGTCCAGGGCGCGCAGCGACTGCGCGCCGAGCTTGAGGAACTCAAGAGCGTCAAGCGTCCTGAAGTGATCAACGCGATTTCGGAAGCGCGCGCGCACGGTGACCTGAAAGAGAACGCCGAATACCACGCTGCCCGCGAGCAGCAGGGGTTCATCGAAGGCCGGATCAAGCAGCTGGAGGGCGAGCTGTCGCACGCCCAGATCATTGATGTGTCCACCCTGAAGGCCGGTGACAAGGTGGTGTTCGGCGCCACCGTCGAGCTGGAAGATGTGGAATCCGGCAAGGCCACCCGCTACCAGATCGTGGGTGACCTGGAGGCCGACATCAAGCAGGGGCTGATTGCGATTTCCTCGCCGGTGGCGCGGGCGCTGATCGGCAAGCACGAAGGTGACGAGGTCAGCATCGATACCCCCGGCGGGACCAGCGAGTACGAGATCGTCTCGGTCAGCTACTCCTGAACGCCTGATGGCCACGGTCACGTTCCTGCTGCCTGCCGCCGGAGCCTTCGGAGCCCAGCGGCTGCGGCAGGAGGGCGCCGCCCATCTGGGACGTGCGGATCGCCTGCCTTCGGCAACCGCCGGGCGGCAGGCGCAGCTGCTGCGCCACTTCCGGCTGCTGCCCCAGCGCTGGCCGATCGCCGCGATCAGCAGGCAGGCCGATGCCGGCGATGCTGCTGGCGCGGCGTGGCTGCGCGCCGATCCGGCCTGGGTGCGCCCCGATATCAACGGCGCCCGCCTGCTGGCCTGCGGGCAGGATCTGCAGTTGACGGCGGCCGATGCCGAAGCGCTGTTGAAAGCGCTGCGCCCGGTGTTCGGTGATGCCGGCTGTCCGATCGACGCACCGCATCCGTCGCGCTGGTATGTGCGCCTGCCGGCCGAAGCCGGTCTTCCGCCCTCCATTCCGCCGGCCGAGGCGATCGGCACCGACCTGGCCGACCATCTGCACGGTGAGGACGCCATTCCGCGCCGTTGGCGTGCACTGCTGAGCGAAGCGCAGATCATCCTGCACAACCATCCGTTGAATGCGGAACGGGCAGGGCGTGGCCTGGGCCCGGTGAACTCGCTGTGGTTCTGGGGCGGCGGCGTGCTGCCCGACCAGGTGGACACCGCCCATGCCGGGGTGATGACCGTGGAGGAAGAACTGCACGCGCTGGCCCTGGCCTCGGGCGTGCCGGTGATGGAACTGCCCGCGGAATTCGATGCGGATTCCGCTGCGACCCTGATTGATTTGCGGGCGCTGCGCGATCTGCGCCTGTTCGCCGATGCCTGGCTGCTGCCCGCGCTGGCGGCCCTGGCCGGTGGCCGGTTGGGGGCGCTGAAGCTGGATATGGAAGATGGCGCGGGCTACAGCTTCGGTCCGCGCCAGCGCTGGCGGTTCTGGCGCGACGCACAGGCGTCCCTGACGCAATGACGCCACGTCGCAGCATCCGCCGCCGCGGCGACCCGTCCGGCGGCAACGATCATTTTGCGAGTGAATCGGCGCCGAGCTGGCCCGACCACATTCCACCGCTGCTGCGCCGGGTGTATATGGCGCGGGGCATCTCGGATCCCGAATTGGCAACGCCGCGGCTGGCCCAGCTGCCGCCGCCCGACGGGCTGCTTGATATCCAGGCCGCCACGGAGTTGCTGGCCGATGCCATCGGCGACGGCCGGCGCATCCTGGTGGTGGGCGACTTCGATGCCGATGGCGCCACCGCCTGCGCAGTCGCGGTGCGCGGGCTGCGCATGCTGGGCGCGCGCAACGTGGTCCATGCCGTTCCCAATCGGCAGGTCCACGGCTACGGACTGTCGCCCGCGCTGGTGGAGGAGGTGGCGGCGTTGCAGCCGGACCTGCTGCTGACCGTGGATCACGGCATCGCCTGCCACGCGGGTGTCGCTGCGGCCAGGCAGCGGGGATGGCAGGTGGTGGTGACCGATCACCATCTGCCCGGTGAGCAGCTGCCTGATGCGCACGCCATCGTGAATCCGAATCGCAGCGGTGATGCCTTCCCCGCCAAGGCGCTTGCCGGGGTCGGCGTGGTGTTCTACGTGCTGCTGGCATTGCGGGCGCTGCTGCGTGGGCGCGGCGCTTTCGCTGGCCAGGCGCCGGATCTGGCCACGCTGGTGGATCTGGTCGCGGTCGGCACCGTGGCCGACCTGGTGCCGCTCGATGCCACCAACCGGGCCCTGGTGGCTGCCGGCCTGCGCCGGCTGCGGGCGGGCCGTGGCAGCGCCGGGCTGCAGGCCCTGATCGATGTGTCCGGGCGTGATGCCGGCACCCTCAGCGCTGCGGATATCGGCTACGCGGTAGCGCCCCGGCTGAACGCCGCGGGACGGCTGGATGACATGGCCCTGGGTATCGAGTGCCTGCTGTGCGACACCCCCGGTCAGGCGCAGGAGCTGGCCCGCACGCTCGACCGGATCAACGCCGAGCGCCGCCAGGTGCAGGCAACCATGGTGGAGGAGGCCGAAACCGCGGTGGCCCAGTGCGCCATTGACAGCGGAGATGGCGAGGCACCGGTGGCCTACTGTCTGCACGACCCGCAGTGGCATCCGGGCGTGGTTGGGCTGGTGGCTTCCAAGCTCAAGGAGCGCACCCATCGGCCGGTGATCGCTTTCGCCCCCGCCGAGCCTGGAAGCACGCTGCTGCGCGGTTCCGCCCGCTCGATCCCCGGGTTCCACATGCGCGACGCGCTGGCCGCGGTGGATGTGTCCCATCCGGGACTGATTGAACGCTTCGGCGGCCATGCCATGGCGGCCGGACTGAGTCTTCCCGCACCATCGCTTGAGCGGTTTGAACAGGCGTTCTGCGCGCAGGTGGCCGCGAGCCTGGATGAAAGCCTGCTGCAGTCCCTGGTCCACAGCGACGGCGAGCTGGATCCGGTGGAATTCGACCGTCACCACGCCGAAGCCCTGCGCGATGGCGGCCCCTGGGGACAGGCCTTCCCGGAACCGGTGTTCGACGGTGAGTTTGACGTAGTGGACTGGCAGCGGGTGGGCGAGCGCCACCTGCGCATGCGCCTGCAGGTGCCCGGGCGGCGCCAGCCGCTGAAGGCCATCCATTTCGGCGGATGGCTGGATCAGCCCCCTGCATCGCGGCTGCGGCTGGCGTTCCGGCTGGCCACCGACGATTGGCGCGGGGCGCGTGATATCCAGCTCGTGGTCGAGCACCTGGAGCCGGCCTGAATCCATCCGTCCCACGGGTGTGTGAAGCGTTTATTATCCTGTCTGCGGCCAGTGTGGCTGCGGCCGCGAGGCGCAAGGCCGGCGGAAGGAATCGAAGAGGACACCCCCATGCAATACCCATCCCGCCTGGCCCTGGCTGGGCTGATCGCTGCCGCTCTGGGCACCACTGCAGCCTATGCTGCCGAGCCGGAGCAGCTGCAGCACGGCGTCGACGCCCGCGGCGAGATCACCATGTCCGCCCGGCTCAACCATTCCGACGGTTCGCGCAGCCGCCTCTACCAGCTGGAGATCGGCGAGCGCGAGCTGGTGAGCTTCAATCTCAGCGGCGCACTGCGCGGGCAGCTGTCGCTGTTTGATGGTGAGCAGCTGGTGGCCCGGACCGACGGCGAGCAGCCGGTATCGCTGGCCCTGCGCGCTCCGCGCAGCGGGGAATACACCGTGGCGGTGAGCGGCGCCGATGCCAGCGCATTCGGGCCGTACGTGCTGCGCTCACAGGTGCTCAACGGCTGGGACGGCCAGCCGCTGCGGACCGGCGGCGAGATCATGGACTGGGTGGACGGCAGCGCCAGCATTCCGCTGCGGATCGATCGTCGCGGGATGTACACGATCAGCCTGCAGTCCGAGCAGTTCGACACGATGCTGCGCATCGTGGGCGAGGGCGTGGACACCACTGACGACGATGGCGGGGACAACACCAACTCGCGCCTGGGCGTGATCCTGGATCCGGGCAGCTACACCCTGACCGTGAGCGGCTGGGGTGACAGCGGGCAGGGCCTGTACACGCTGGGCGTGGAGAGCCGGGCGATCCCGGCCGGCCTGAACCAGGGCGGCACGATCCGTCCGGGCAACGCAGTGCAGGGGGCCTACCAGGGGCTTCCACTGAGCTACCGTTTCAGCCTGCGCGACCGCCAGCTGGTCACCATCGACATGCGCAGCAGTGATATCGATTCGCTGCTGACCCTGCGTGGTCCGGGCGTGGAACGGCGGGATGACGACGGCGGCGAAGGTCTTGATTCCAGACTGATCCAGGTGCTGGAACCGGGCGAATACACCATCGAAGCTTCGGCAGCGACCGGCGGTGCCGGCCTGTTCTCGCTGTCGGTGGCGGCCGAAGCGGTGCCGGAAGGCACCGGCGGCGGGCCGCTGGCCATCGGCGAGACGGCGGAGCGCGTGCTGCTCCCCGATGCGACTGACCGCTACACCCTGACGGTGGAAACCGAGGGCGAATACGCGATCAACATGGCATCCAGCCAGTTCGACAGCTGGCTGGAACTGTATGACGGCGAAGGCAACGAAATCGCTGCCGACGACGACGGCGGTGGCGGCCTGGACGCACGCATCCGCATGCGCCTGGCGCCGGGGGAATACCGGATCGATGCCAGCGCGATCAGCGGTGGCGGTCGTTACCGGATCTCCATCGACTGACCGGGCAGTGCGGGCGGTGGCCGGTACAGACCCAGCCACCGGGCCACGGCCACTGCTCCAAGCAGTGCCGTGGCAAAGCCGCCCATGCCGAAGAAGAACGCCACCAGGTGGCGTTCCGGCCAGCCGCCGGCGTCGTAGGCGGCCCCGAAGGCCCAGGTAACGCCGTAGCCCAGCGCCAGCGCGCATACCACCCGCAGCGTCCGTCGAGCCAACCCGGTATTTTCCTGCGGCCAGCCGAGGCGGGTGAGCACGCCGATGCACAGCAGCGTGCCGGCCACCTCGCCGGCGATGGCCGGATCGATCCATGGCAGGCGCCACGCAGCCAGGCCGGCCGCGCAGGCGCCGGCGAAGGCGGCCCCCCAGACCAGCCGGGCACGTGGCCACGGCTGCGCCAGGCAGCGCATCAGGGCCACGGCCAGCAGCACCCCGGCGACCCCCACCACCAGCCCGCCGAGCACATCGGCCAGGAAGTGCCTGCCCAGGTACATCCGCGATATGCCCATCAGCAGCGGCCAGAGGATCGCCAGGCCCCAGATCCAGGCTTTCCGCGCGCGGAAGAAGAAGACAAGGCCAAGGGCCAGCGCCACGGCCGCGCTGGTGTGGCCGCTGACGAAGCCGTATTCATGGCGCCCGCTGGCCCGGACGGTCTCGATGGCTTCGCGCCGGGGCAGGCTCCAGAAGGATTCCGCGGCCCCATCGGCCACCAGGTGCCGGCCTTCGCGGCCCTTGTCCAGTACCCGTGCATCCACCTCGCTTGGCCGCGGCAGGCCGAAACCCTGCTTGATGCAGTCGGTGGCGAAGGCAACCAGAATCAGCGCCAGCAGCACGCCCATGCCCGCCCGCAGGCGGACCCCGAACACCAGCAGCAGGATCGCCGGCATGTAGAACCACGTGTTCCCCATCCAGCTCATGAAGCGCATGAGCGCATCGAAGCCGGG
Organism: Candidatus Luteimonas excrementigallinarum; assembly: GCA_019115725.1. Classification (GTDB taxonomy): domain Bacteria; phylum Pseudomonadota; class Gammaproteobacteria; order Xanthomonadales; family Xanthomonadaceae; genus Luteimonas; species Luteimonas excrementigallinarum. Next base: position 2,819 of record DXCY01000061.1, on the reverse strand, counting down.
AAGGTTGATCATCTGCAGCCACAGGTTGGGATCGGCTTCAAACATGGGACGTCCTTTAATCAGGTGGGAAGCGTGGCGGCTGCAACGGGTTGTCGGGCCGGCAAACCAAACGGCGGGCGCAGCAGCATGCTCCGACGGATCAGGTACTCGTGCAGCAGCATGCAGCCAATCACCGTACCGCCGGTGACCAGCAGTGGCTCCAGCATCGGGCCCGGGCGCAGGGTCGGCAGCCAGAACGCCAGCGCCACGATCAGGCTCTGGTGCAGGATGTACCACGGATACACCGCTTCCTGCGCGCGTGGCAGCCAGCGGAACGGGCGGTCGAGCAGGGTGCGGCCCCAGCCGAAGATGGCCAGCAAGGCGGTCCAGGCGCAGGTGGCGCGGGCCATGCGCTCGATCATCCCCCAGTTCACATGCAGGGCCCATGCGGGCAGCTCCCCAGGGGGCAGGTAGCGGCCGGCCGCGCGAAGGGACAGTTCCAACGTGATCGCGGCCAGGGCAAGGGCGAACATCCGGCCGCGCATGGCGACCAGCGCCGCCCAGAAGCGGTCCTCGCGGGCCACCAGCCAGCCGGCGGTGAAGAAGAACAGGTATTTCGCATGGGCGTACCAGTCGCCGGTCAGCGCATGGGTTTCCGGCCACCGCGGCATCAGCCACCATAGGCCGATGAACAGCCATACCACCGGGACCAGTACCCACAGCACGATATGCCGGTCCAGCAGCCAGCCGCGCAGTCGCCGGCCAACGCGCCCGTCCAGTGCGGGCGCCAGTGTCAGCAACAGCATGCTGTAGATCCAGACGTAGGCCAGGTACCACAGGTGGTTCCAGGTGACCCCGTGGGCCGCACCGCGCCAGCCGCCTTCCGGCCACGGCTGCAACTGCAGGTATCGAACCATGAACGCGGCGAAGCCGGGTTCAATAGCCCCGTTGGCCAGTGCTTCGCAGTAGGCCTGGACTGGCACGATGGCCAGCATTCCGAACAGCAGCGGCAGCACCAGACGCCAGCTTCGCGAAAGGGCCAGCCGGCCGGCCGGGCGAGAGGCCATGGCCAACCCCAGCGCGATTCCGGAAATCATGAACAGCAGCGGCATCCGCCAGCGGTTGACCGCAATCATCGGCCACTGCAGCCATTCGGCCTGATGAGCGCTTTTGACGTGGTAGCCCCAGTCGGCCACGTACACCATGCCCACGTGGTAGAGGATCAGCAGGGCGAAGGCGAACACCCGCAGGGCATCAATATCGTGGCGGCGGGGCATGCGGCGTTCCCATGGAAAGGGCACCGAGCATCAGAGTCGCGACGGCGAGTGGCCAGCCCAAAGTGCCGGAACGACGGGGCTCAGGGACGAACCGCGGCGTTGCGGGGACGGGCCGAGGCGGTGATCCGGGCCCGGGTCGATACAATCCGCGCATGTCGCAAGCGCCCCATCCGCCAGCCGCAGCCAGCCCCGCCGAGCGTTTCCGCGAATTCTGGAACAGCCACCTGTCGTGGCGGCGCCCGCTCGAGGCAGTAATCTGGATCCTAGTGTTTGGCCTCAGCGCCGCGGCTAACGCCGTCGTGACGCTGATCGATGCCGAACGCAATGCGGTGGCCATGGAAACCTGGCATGCGGTCGTGTGGGAAGGCAGCAGCGCCCTGGTTGCCCTGCTGCTGGTGCCGCCACTGCTGTGGCTGTGCGAGCGCTGGCCGCTGCATGCCGATACCTGGCTGCGGCGCCTGCCCGCCTATGTGGCGGCCAGCATGGCCTGGTCGCTGATCCACGTGGGCGGGATGGTTGCGGTCCGCCGGCTGGTGTACGCGGCGATGGGCGATGCGTACGGCTTCGACTGGCGGGTGGGCCTGCCCTACGAATACCTGAAGGACGTCCAGACCTTCGCCCTGATCGTGTTCATGGTTCATGGCTACAGCTGGCTGTGGCGCCGGGTGCAGGGCGAGGCGCGGATGCTTGATCCGCCCGATTCCGGTATCCCCGCTCCGCAGCACGGCCGCGAAACTCCCGAACGGTTCCTGGTGCGCACCCTGGGGCGGGAGTTCCTGATCGCAGCCGACGACATTGAGTGGCTGCAGGCTTCGGGCAACTATGTGAACCTGCACGTGGCCGGCCGGGCCTATCCACTGCGCAGCACGCTGGCCGGGATCGAGGAGCAGCTGGATCCGGAGCAGTTCGTGCGGATCCACCGCAGCTATCTGGTCCGGCTGGGGCAGGTGGAGTCGATCGAGCCGCTGGATACCGGCGATGCGCGGGTTCACATGCGTGGCGGCACGGTGCTTCCATGCAGTCGCAGCCAGCGCGAGGCGATCCGCGCCAGATTCACCGCGGCAGCGGGAACAGGGCGGAAATTGCTAGACTAACCGGCTTCACAACTGCCGGTTTCCGAGCACGATGGAACTCAATCCTGTCCGCCAGCGCATCGCCGACCTGCAGGGTCGGCTGGAAGCGCTGAGGGGGTACCTTTGACTACGATGCCAAGCGCGAGCGCCTGGAGGAAGTAGAGCGCGAACTGGAGAACCCGGAGGTCTGGAACGATCCGGAACGGGCCCAGTCGCTGGGACGCGAGCGTTCGATGCTCGACAAGACCGTCAATGGCATCCAGAGCCTGATGGAAGGCCTCTCCGGCGCTGCCGAGCTGCTGGACCTTGCCGATGCCGAGGATGACGAAGACACCGCGCAGGCGGTGGCCGAAGACGTCGAGCGCTATGCGCACGGCGTCGAGGAGCTGGAATTCCAGCGCATGTTCTCCGGCAAGATGGACAGCGCGGCGGCGTTCGTGGATATCCAGGCCGGCGCCGGTGGCACCGAGGCCCAGGACTGGGCCGAGAT
>DXCY01000060.1 GCA_019115725.1 Candidatus Luteimonas excrementigallinarum | reverse complement strand
TGTCCGGATCCGGCTGGGGGCTGCTGTGCGCTGCAGGCGGCGAGCGCGACGGGAAGCAGCAGGGACAGGTATCGGGCCATCACTGTTCTCCTGAATGGGAAGGTCCACGGCGCAAGCGTACCAGACCTGCGATCGGGGTCGATGCCCGGCGGCGGATTCAGCTGCCGGCCGGCATGAACATCAGCAGCAGGCCGCCGAGGATGATCCGGTAGATGGCAAAACCGGTGTAGCGGTGCGAGCGGATGTAGCCCAGCAGCCATTTCACCACCAGGAAGCCGGTGACCGTGGCGGCGGCGAAGGCCAGTGCCACCTGGTCCCAGGCCTCGCCGCCCAGGCCGCCATCCAGCCACAGTTCCAGGAAGGCGTAGCCGCTGGCGGCGAACATGGTGGGGATGCCCACCAGGAACACGAACTCGGTGGCCGACGAGCGCCGGCTCAGGCCGGCCAGCATGGCCATGAAGATCGCGGCCGCCGAGCGCGAGGTGCCCGGGAACACCCCGGCCACCACCTGCGCCAGGCCCACCAGTACCACCACCGTCCAGGTCACCTCGGTGCGGTCGCCGCGGCGCTCGGCCACGCGCTCGGCCACGATCATCCAGATTCCACCGATCACCAGCGCCCAGGCGATCGGGGTCACCGTTTCCGGCAGCTCCCAGCCGGCCAGGCGCACCGGCAGGCCCACCGCCGCGGTCACGCCAAAGGCGGCAAGCAGCTTGATCACGTAATCGCGGTTGGCGCGCTCACCCAGGCCCGTGGCCAGGGCCCAGATCCGCTGCCGGAACACCAGGGTGATGGCCACGATCGCGCCGGCCTGGATCACGATGTTGAAGAAGTCCGAACGCGGGCCCAGCCAGTGCTGGGCGATCAGCAGGTGCCCGGTGCTGGAGACCGGCAGGAACTCGGTGAGGCCTTCGATGATGCCCAGCAGCAGGGCGGCGAACAGGTCGGACACGGCGACAGGCAGGTTTTTATCAGTGGGCAAGGATACGCGACCGGCAGGCGGCGGTATCCTTTGCGTACAGTCCCCACAGGAACGCCAATGCCCATCGACACCGTTGAGAAGCTGATCCAGGACCACCGCATCGAGTTCGTCGACCTTCGCTTCACCGACATGCGCGGTGCCCAGCACCACATCACCTATCCGGTGTCGATCGTCGAGCCCGGGCTGTTTGAAGACGGGGTGATGTTCGACGGTTCTTCGGTCCCCGGCTGGAAGGGCATCGCCGAGTCGGACATGGTGCTGCTGCCCGATCCGGAGAGCGCCTACGTCGATCCGTTCCCGGCCCACCCGACCCTGTCGCTGGTGTGCGATGTGATGGATCCATCCACCATGCAGGCCTACGCCCGCGACCCGCGCGGCATCGCCCGCCGCGCCGAAGCGTTCCTGAAATCCTCCGGGATCGCCGACCAGGCCTTCTTCGGGCCGGAGCCGGAATTCTTCGTATTCGATTCGGTCCGTTTCGCGGTGGAGATGGGCCAGGCGTTCTTCCACGTTGATTCGGAAGAGGCGCACTGGAACTCCGGGCGTGAGTATCCGGGCGGCAACAGCGGCTGGCGGCCGGGGGTGAAGGGGGGCTACCTGCCGCTGCCGCCGGTGGATTCGCTGCACGACCTGCGCGCGGAGATGTGCCGGACGCTGGAGCAGATCGGCATTCCCGTGGAGGTCCATCACCACGAAGTGGCCACCGCCGGGCAGTGTGAGATCGGCACCCGCTTCAACTCGCTGGTGAAGAAGGCCGACGAGCTGCTGGCGATGAAGTACGTGATCCGCAACGTTGCCTTCCGCCACGGCAAGACCGTCACCTTCATGCCCAAGCCGCTGGTGGGCGACAACGGCAGCGGCATGCACGTGCACCAGTCGCTGACCAAGGACGGCACCAACCTGTTCTCCGGCGACGGCTACGGCGGCCTGAGCCAGACCGCGCTGTGGTACATCGGCGGCGTGTTCAAGCATGCGCGCGCCATCAACGCCTTCGCCAATGCATCCACCAACAGCTACAAGCGCCTGGTGCCGGGCTTCGAGGCGCCGGTGATACTGGCCTACTCGGCCCGCAACCGCTCGGCCAGCTGCCGCATCCCGTACGTGTCCAATCCCAAGGCGCGGCGGGTGGAACTGCGCTTCCCGGATCCGGTGCAGTCCGGCTACCTCACCTTCACCGCGCTGATGATGGCGGGTCTGGACGGCATCCGTAACCAGATCGACCCGGGCGGTCCCAGCGACAAGGACCTGTACGACCTGCCGCCGGAGGAGGAGAAGCTGATCCCGACCGTGTGCTACTCGCTCGACCAGGCGCTGCAGGCACTCGATGCCGACCGCGAGTTCCTCAAGGCAGGCGGGGTCATGAGCGACGACTTCATCGACGCCTACATCCAGATGAAGATGAAGGAAGTCACGGCGTTCCGCTCGGCGACCCATCCGCTGGAGTACCAGATGTACTACGCCAGCTGAGCGCTAAAGATGCTGCTGGGCTGGCTGAACGCCAGTTCAGGGAGAGGGTTTTTCGATGTCCGGGCCGGGAACATAATTCCCGCCCCCCGGGGGTGACCCGGCCGCCGCATTCACCCTGCCGATGCCGACTCCCCCGATCTCCCGGATGAAAAACAGCCTGTTGGCCTGCGTGACGCTTGCGGTTCTGTATACCGCGGTGCCGGCGATGGCGCAGGATGGCTCCGCAACTGCACAGCCGGTGCAGGGCCAACAGGCGGAGGGCGAGGGGGCGGTGGGTGGCACCGTGATCGATCCGGCCACCGGTGAGTACCTGCGCAACGCCATCATCCAGGTCACCACGGCAACGGGCCGGCGCACGGTCCGGTCCGGAGCCCGTGGCGAATACCGGATCGGCGACCTGCCGGCCGGCCCGGTGGAAATCGTGGTCAGCTTCACCGGCTACGCCGAGGCGGGCGCCAGCTTGGAGCTTGGCGCCGGCGAGTCGCGCCGCGAGGACTTCGAGCTGTACAGCACGGCGGCGGGCGAACGTCCCGATACCACCCTGGACCGGATGGTCGTGACCGGCGTGCGCCAGGGTGACGCCCGCGCGATCATGGAACAGCGCGCGTCGATGAACATCACCAACAGTCTGTCGGCCGAGTCGTATGGTGAGATCTCCGAGGGCAATCCCGGCGAGTTCATGAAGTTCATGCCGGGCGTGGATACCGACAGTTCCGGCGACGGCACGGTGCGCAACGTGCAGCTGCGCGGGTTGCCGCCCGCGTACACCCAGGTCATGGTCAACGGCGTGAACCTGGCGGCGGCGGACGTCAATACCGGTGCCGGCGGGTCGCGCAGCTTCAGCTTCGAACAGATGTCGCTCAGCGGGATCGACTCGATCGAGGTGGCCAAGACGATCAGTGCCGATGTCGATGCCAACGCACCGGCGGGCACGATCAACGTGCGCACCAAGCGCGCCTTCGACCGCCAGGGCCGCAGCGTCATCGCGCACCTGGGCGCCAGCACCCATTCGAACGTTTGGGACTCGCAGCGCCGCACCGGTCCTGGCGAAGGTGGCTACGGCAGCAAGCGGTTCCTGCCCAACTTCGGCCTCGAGTACGCGGATGTGTTCTTCGACGACCGGCTGGGGGTGGTCGCCAACCTGAGCGAATCGAACCTGTACGTGGAACAGGAGCAGATCACCCTTAACCGCAGCTACCAGCCCACCGGCGCCAGCCCGGATCCGCTGGCGATCACCGGCATCGAGCCCAACGTGGCTTCGCGCGAGATCATGCGCGCCTCGGCATCGGTGAACCTGGATTTCAGGGCCACCGACAACCTGATCCTGTCGCTGGCCACGATGTTCAACCGGTCCGGGATCTGGGCCGGTTCGACCAACTACCACTTCATTACCGGAGCGCGCGCGCACGGCGTGGATGGCGACCCGGTGTTCGACATCCAGAGCCGGCACCCGGAGACGGAGAACGGGCTGTCGATCACCAACTCGATGACCTACAAGGACGGCAGGGGCAAGACCATCGTCCCGAGCTTCGAGTACGCGGGCGAGCGCATCCGGCTTGATGGCAACTTGTCCTGGTCCGACTCCACCAGCCGCTACGATCCTTATGGCCAGAAGGGCGCGGCCCATACCGTCAGCGCCCTGACCGCGCCCGGCAACTTCACCGCATCGCGCGGCGACACACTGCTTGGCCAGCCCTGGGACATCCGCCAGGTCAGCGGCCCCGACTGGAGCGACCCGGCCTCCTTCACCTCGACCGACCCGTTCATCATGCGCATCAACAGCGGTGGCCTGGCCGAGCACAAGCTGATGGGTGGCGCGCTGAACCTGACCTTCGACCAGGACATCGCCGGGCTGCCGGTAACCTTCAAGACCGGCCTGAAGGCCAAGCGGGCCGAGTTCGACTACAGCAACGAGGGTGACCTGCACCGGTTGCGCTACGTTGGCCCGCTCAGCCTGACCGAACTGCTGACCGCGGTGCAGAGTTCCAGCCAGGCCTCGTATGCCGACAGCGGCATCGGCTTCACCTCGCTCAACGGCCACCGCGACCTGTACCTGCCCAGCCAGTACAAGCTGGCCGAACTCTACCGGCAGAACCCGCACCACTGGGAGCAGACCAGTACCGACTCCCCCGGGGAGTGGTACGCCATCCACGTCGGCAACAACCGCGAATTCCGCGAGGACACCGGCGCGCTGTATTTCATGGGCACCGCGGACCTGAGTGACAGGCTGACGGCGCGGGCCGGCCTGCGCTGGGAGCGGACGAGCACCCTGGCGCTGGAGGCCGACCCGCTTTCGGCCGAAGAGGTGAGGGCCGCCGGGTTCGAGGTAAACGAGGGGACCGGGCGGGCGACGACGGTCGAAGGCCTGGAATACCAGTACCAGACCCGTCCCCGGGTTGAGCGCGAGGGCTCGTACGACCACTTCTTCCCCAGTGCGTCGCTGAAGTACTCCCTGGATGAGGCCACGGACCTGCAGGTCGGCTACAGCCGCACCATCCGCCGGCCCGAGGTCGGGCAGCTGACCGGGGCGTGGTCGGTGAACGACGTCGATCGGCGCATCTCCGTCTCCAATCCCGGCCTGGAGCCGGAGCTGTCCAACAACCTGTCGGTGCGGCTGGTCAGGTATTTCGAGCCGGTCGGGCTGATCGGCCTCAACTACTACCGCAACCGGGTCAAGGGCCTGTTCCAGGCCGAGGAGATGACCGCGCAGGAGTTCGGCTACACCGGCGAGGAATACGCCGACTACACCTTCGTGACCACCACCACGGTGGGCGGGGATGCCATCAACATCCACGGCTGGGAGCTGGAGTTCAACCACGCCATGGACTACCTTCCGGGCCTGTGGAGCGGGCTGTCGGTGCGCGGGTCGTTCATGCGCAACTTCCCCGACATTCCGATCGTGCGCGCGGCCGACAAGCTGGCGACGTTCTCGGTGTCCTACCAGCAGGGCCCGGTGCGGCTGTACCTCAACACCGTCTGGACCGACGACAAGTACCGTTCCACCACGCCGAGCTGGTTCGCCGAGTATCTGGATACAAACCTGTCAGGCAGCTATGCGTTCGGCCGTGGCGTGGAGGCGTTCTTCACCGTGCGCAACCTGCTGGACAAGGATCGCAACGTCATCGTCCCGGGTTCGCTGGCCACCAGCGGCGAGCTGGGTGACCACAGTGCCATCTATATCCACGGCGGGCGCAACGCGACCATCGGGCTGCGGGCGCGCTTCTGAAACGCTTGCAATCGGCGCCGCGACTTTGTGCAATGGCCTGATGAATCGCAAACTGCCTGTTGTCCTGCTATGCGCGCTTGCCCTGGCGGCCTGCACTCACTCGCCGCCGCGCAACCCGATGGCCGAGTGGGTGCCATCGCCCAACCACGACGTGCGCCGGCCGACGCTGATCGTGGTCCACTTCACCCAGCAGGACTCGGTGGAGCAGAGCCTGCACACCCTGAGCACCGCCAACAGCCACGGGCGGGTCAGTTCGCATTATCTGATCGGCAAGGACGGCGGCCTGTACCAGCTGGTGGCCGACGAGCACCGGGCCTGGCACGCGGGAGCCGGGAGCTGGCGCGGCATGTCCGACGTCAATTCGTTCTCGATCGGCATCGAGCTGGACAACAACGGCGTGGAGCCGTTCACCGAACCGCTGATCGACAGCCTGCTGGTGCTGCTGGAAGACCTGACCGCGCGCTGGAGCATCCCGCGCGAGGCGGTGATCGGCCACTCGGACCTGGCGCCCACGCGCAAGGTCGATCCGGGTCCGCTGTTCCCGTGGCAGCGGCTGCATGAGGCCGGCTTCGGGATCTGGCCGGAGCCGGCGCTGATGACTGATCCGCCGGCGGACTTCGACCCGCTGCTGGCGCTGGAGCGGATCGGCTATGCGGTGGATGCGCCCGAGGCCACCATCCGTGCCTTCCGCCACCGCTTCCGTGGCATGGAAGGTACGCAGCTGGATGCCGAGGACCTGCGCATCCTGCATGCGCTGTGGCAGGCACAGTCCGGCGCGCGCTGAGCGGGCAGGGCGGCCTTCGTTCATGGAGCGCCTGCCGGTGAAGCGGTATCGTCAGGGTCCTGTTCCACTGCGATCTCCGGCCATGCGTTTCCCGCTGACTGTTTCCGCCGTGGCCGTCCTGCTGGCGGCCTGTTCTTCCACCTCCCAGCCGCGCGCGCTGCCGGTGGCCGTGCCCGAGGTGGTCGAATTCGCCGAAACCGGCACCTTCACCGCCGCCACCGCCAACCTGGCCTCCGCGTCGGGCAGCCTGGTCAGCGGCCAGGTGCAGCTGCAGGCCGAAGCCGGTGCGGTTCGGGTCACGGGGGAGGTGGGCGGGCTGGTTCCGCATGGCTCGCACGGGCTGCAGGTGCATGAGAAGGGCGATTGCAGCGCCGCCGATGCCAGCAGCGCGGGCCCGTTCTTCGACCCGCTGGAAGGCGATAACCAGCGCGGTGCGGTCACTGGTGTTCCGGGCCGGATCTTTGCCAATGAGCGCGGCGTGGCCCAGGTGGACCTGCGGATTCCCGGCGCGGTGCTCGGCGGCGGCGCCGCCAACGACATCAACGGCCGTGCCCTGCTGGTGCTGGGGGCGACGCCGGGGGCGTTCAGTGCACGGGTGGCCTGTGGCGAGATCCTCGCCGGCGGATGAACTCCGGAAGGCAAGCGCCTGGCCCGTTACATGGTCACCACGCGGTCAGGAGTACAGGCTATGTATGCTGACTGCCCCTTGCACTGTACGGAGAGTTCCATGCGACCGATCCATACCCTGATCCTGGCCCCCGCCGTGCTGGCGTTGGCGGCCTGCGCTCCCTCCACCGAGCCGGTGGATGAGGCCGTGGCCCCCGCGCCCGCGCCGGTTCAAACCCCGGTTGATGAAGCCCCGGCTCAAGCTCCCGCGCCGATGGAAGCCGCTGCGCGCATGGCCACCGCCGTGCTCTCGCCCACCGAAGGCAACGAGGCCCGCGGTGAGCTGCAGTTCGCCGTGGTCGACGGCAACATCCACATCACCGGTGAAGTGACCGGCCTGTCGGCTGGCGGCGAGCACGGCTTCCACGTGCACGAGGCCGGTGACTGCAGTGCGCCCGACGCCACCAGCGCCGGCGGCCACTTCAACCCCGGTGACAGCGAGCATGGCCGCAGCGGCCAGGGCGAGCACCACGTGGGCGACAGCGACAATCTGGTGGCCGATGACCAGGGCGTGGCCCAGGTGGACCGCTGGCTGCATGGCGCGAGCCTTGGTGATGGCGGCGCGGCCGACATCATCGGCAAGGGGGTGATCGTGCATGCGCAGGCGGATGATTACGTCAGCCAGCCGACCGGCGATGCCGGCGCCCGCCTGGCCTGCGGCGTCATCGAACAGTTGTGACGCGCCTGCTGGAGCGCGCCTCGCGCGCTCCAGCTACATGAGGTCTTCGCGCGGATCTCCGCTGCTGCGGCAGTGGGCGAAGGTGACCGGAATGGCATGGGCCTGGAGCAGGGCGGTGATCTGCCGCTGCCGGGCCTCGAAGTACATGTAGCCGCGGGCCAGGCGCGCTTCGTCGCGCACGTCGCCGCCATAGTGGCGGCGCCAGTGGTCGGGCGGGAACATGGCGATGCGCACCTCGCCGTCAACGTAGCGCAGCAGCGGCTCCGGCGGCGCATCCAGCCAGGCTTCTTCGGCCGGTGCCAGCAGCGCGGTTTCCAGGATCGGCCATACCCGCGACAGACCGGCGTGGTCGTATTGCAGCGCGGTCATCGCGCACAGATCATGCACGGTGAGGTAGCGGGCGTGCTCGACCCGCAGGCCGAACGCGTCCTGGGCCATCAGCGCGGTGCCGGCATCGGCCATGCCGCGTTCCAGCAGCTCGCGTTCGAAGGTATCAATGACGGCGTCCACCGCCTCGGCCGGACCGGTCAGCACGAACGGCACCAGGCGCAGCGGGCCTTCGGCCATGGCTGCGGTGGGCGTCAGGTCGCCGGGCAGCTTGCCGTCGTGGCTGCCGAAGGCGATGACCCGGCCGCCGGCATCGCCGGGTGCGCGCGCCGACAGCTGGGCCAGCTCCTCATGCAGCGGCCAGCCCGGGCGCAGCAGCTCGGCCGGATCGTAGTGCGCGGCCACCATGCACAGGTCCAGCTCGCCTACGTCGGCGGTGAAATCAGCCAGGTCGCGGGCGACCAGCGCTGCCAGCGCGCCGGCCTGCTCCTGGGCCAGCGCCAGCGCGCCCGGCGCCTCGTCGGCCAGGCGCTCCAGCGCCAGCGCGCCGCGGACGCAGCGGGTGGGGTTCAGCCCTGATTGGGTCATAGCGATTTGCCGTCTACCGGCCCGGCGTTAAGATGACCGACATTATGCCCGTCAAGGCCGACGGGCTCTGCCGTGAGGTGCTCCCCGATGCAGCAAACCCGTCCCGTCGCCGTGCTGGGCGGCGTCCGTATCCCCTTCTGCCGACGCAATACCGCCTATGCAGACGTAGGCAACCTGGGCATGTCGGTGCGGACGCTGGGCGCGCTGGTCGAGCGGTTCGGCCTGCATGGCCAGCAGCTGGGCGAGGTGGCCATGGGTGCGGTGATCAAGCACTCCAGCGACTGGAACCTGGGGCGCGAGGCGGCCCTGTCTTCCGGCCTGTCGCCGCTGACTCCCGGCATCACCCTGCAGCGTGCCTGCGGCACCTCGCTGGACAGCATCATCACCGTGGCCAACAAGATCGCTACCGGGCAGATCGAAGCCGGTATCGGCGGCGGTTCGGACACCACCTCCGACGTGCCGATCGTGTACGGGCAGAAGCTGCGCCGGCGCCTGCTGGCCGCGGCCGCGGCGAAAACGACGAAAGACAAGCTGGCCGCGTTCAGGGGTTTCCGCCTGCGCGAGCTCAAGCCGGATTTCCCCGGCGTGGCCGAGCCGCGCACCGGAAAGTCGATGGGCGAGCACTGCGAGGACATGGCCAAGCAGTGGAATATTTCGCGCGATTCGCAGGATGAGCTGGCGGTGGCCTCGCACCGCAAGCTGGCCGCGGCCTACGAGCGCGGCTTCTTCGATGACCTGGTGGTGAGCTTCCGCGGGGTGGCGCGCGACAACAACCTGCGCCCGGACACCTCGATCGACAAGCTGGCCACGCTCAAGCCGGCGTTCGACCGCGCCTCGGGCCGCGGCACCCTGACCGCGGCCAACTCCACCCCGCTGACCGATGGCGCGGCCGCCTGCCTGCTGGCCAGCGACGAGTGGGCGCGCGCCCACGGCCATACGCCGCTGTGCTGGGTGCGCGATGCGCATGTTTCGGCGGTGGATTTCGTCCACGGCGAAGGACTGCTGATGGCGCCGACGGTGGCCGTGGCCGAGATGCTGGCGCGTAACCAGCTGACCCTGCAGGACTTTGATATCTACGAGATCCACGAGGCTTTCGCCGCCCAGGTGCTGTGCACCCTGCGGGCGTGGGAAAGCGAGGATTACTGCCGCAGCCGGCTGGGGCTGGACGCGCCGCTGGGGCGGATTGATCCGGAAAAGATCAATCCGGTGGGCTCGTCGCTGGCGGCCGGGCATCCCTTTGCCGCCACCGGCGCGCGGGTGGTGGCCACCGCTGCCAAGCAGCTGGCGGAGCGGGGCGGCGGCCGCGCGCTGATTTCGATCTGCACCGCCGGTGGCATGGGCGTGGTGGCGATCCTGGAGCGCTGAGCGCGCTCTACGAAGTGAGGGCGGGTTCGCCGCGGCTGGCGCGCAGGGCGTTGGCATAGGCCTGGCGGGCGCCGGGCTCGTCGCCGCTGGCCGTGCGGATATGGCCCAGCTGTTCCCAGCCGCCGCCGCGCGGGTCGCGCTCGATCGCCCGCCGCGCATAGTCCTCGGCGCGCTCCCAATCCTGCTGGGCGGCCCACAGGCGTGACAGCGCCAGCGCCAGGGCGGCGCTGTCCGGGTGCCGGGTCAGCCAGCGTTCGCAGGCGGCGGTGCGGTGTGCCAGGTCGCCGGTGGGCAGGGTGCCGTAGCGTTCGGCCAGGGTGTCATCCCAGCTGGTCTCCAGGGCACGCTCCAGGCTTTTTGTTGCCGCCTCGTCCCAGCCCAGCGCGGCGGCGCGGT
>DXCY01000059.1 GCA_019115725.1 Candidatus Luteimonas excrementigallinarum | reverse complement strand
GGCCAGGCCGGTGTCCAGGGCCTGCTGGGCGTAGTAGGCGCCGAGATCGCGCATGTCCTGGCCGCTGAGCATCTGCGCGAACGGCTGCATGATCGGGCTCATGCGCTCGCCGGTCTTGAACAGGGCCAGCTGCTGGGCCATGTAGCGCTCGCTCTGGCCGCCCATGGAGGGGTAGATGTCGCGCACGGTGGCCTTGCCGTCCATGCCGTGGCAGGCCGCGCAGGTGGAGGCGAGCGACGCGCCGTTGTCGGGATCGCCCCAGGTGGTGCCTTCGAGGATCTCCGCAACGCTCATGACCTCGAGCGGCGCAGCCTCGACGGGCGCTTCTTCTTCCAGCGGCAGGGCGGTGGTCTGGGCAAAGGCAACCGCGGCGGCTGCCAGGGTAGCCAGACCGACAAGGGCGTAGGCGCGAGCGTGGCGCATGCTTGGCTCCGGTAATACAGATGGCCGGGCAGCAAGCGCCCGGCAGGACGCCGAATTATCGTCGCCGGGTGCGAGTGCGGTCAAACCCGGCATCGGCGGCCGCGGCGTGCGATCCTATCCGGATGTCCAATCCCCTTGCCCGCGCCAGCTACCGCCTGGCGGCCCATACTCCCGCCCAGCTGCCGTCCGACAGCGGCTTCGAAGTGGCTTTCGCCGGCCGCTCCAATGCCGGCAAGTCCAGCGCCCTCAACGTGCTGTGCAACCAGAATGCGCTGGCCCGCGTGTCCAAGACGCCCGGGCGCACCCAGCAGCTGGTGTTCTTCCAGGTGGAGCCGCACGAAGACAGGCATCTGGTGGACCTGCCCGGCTACGGCTACGCCAAGGTGCCCAAGGACCTACAGGCGCACTGGCAGGGGTTCATTGCCGGCTATTTCGCCCAGCGCCAGGCGCTGCGCGGACTGGTGGTGGTGATGGATATCCGTCATCCGCTGAAGGATTACGACCGGCAGATGCTGGGTTACGCGGTCAACCGCGGCCTGCCGGCGCATGCCCTGCTGACCAAGGCCGACAAGCTCGGCCGCGGCGCGGCGGGCAACGTGCTGCAGGCGGTGCGCAAGGAGCTGAAGGCCGAATACGGCGACGGCGTGAGCGTGCAGACCTTCTCCGCGCTGCACAAGACCGGCCTGGACGAGGCCCGCGCCGTGATCCGGGGCTGGATGGCGCTGTAGCAGCCCGCCAGGCGCGCGTGGCGCATTCCGACGGGGAAGGCTGCATGGCGTGTTCCAGTGCCGGAACGCCGTGTGGCGGCGGCCGGCGGTAAACTCCGCGGCTGTGGCGCGCGTTGCTGCGCCGCGTTCTTTCTTCCACCGGGGCGGTTGCCAAAATGTCGAGTTCCACCCAGGCCGGCGAGCAAGCGCCGATCACCCATCGCGACCAGCTCGTGGAAGTGCCCGCTGGGGGCGCCAAGCCGCGCGCCGATTGGCGCATCGGTACCGAGCACGAGAAGTTCGGCTTCCGCCTGGATGACCTGCGTCCGCCCACCTTCGATGGCGAGCGCGGCATCGAGGCGGTGCTCAAGGGGCTGGCCAGCTTCGACTGGACCGAGGTGCAGGAGGGCGGGCGCACCATCGCCCTGACCCGCAACGGCGCTTCGGTATCGCTGGAGCCGGCCGGGCAGCTGGAGCTGTCGGGCGCGCCGCTGGAGAACATCCACCAGACCTGCGCCGAGGTGGGCAATCACCTGTACGAGCTCAAGACGGTGGCCGACCGGCTGCGGCTGGGCTTCCTGGGCATGGGGTTCCAGCCCAAGTGGCGGCGGGAGGACATGCCGTGGATGCCCAAGGGGCGCTACGGAATCATGCGCGCCTACATGCCCAAGGTCGGCAACCTCGGCCTGGACATGATGACCCGCACCTGCACGGTGCAGGTGAACCTGGATTACGCCAGCGAAGCGGACATGGTGAAGAAGTTCCGCGTGGCGCTGGCGCTGCAGCCGGTGGCGACCGCGCTGTTTGCCGATTCCCCGTTCACCGAGGGCCGGCCCAACGGCTTCCTCAGCTACCGATCGCACATCTGGACCGATACCGATCCGGATCGAACCGGCATGCTCGATTTCGTGTTCGAGGACGGGTTCGGCTACGAGCGCTATGTGGATTACATCCTCGATATGCCGATGTATTTCGTGCAGCGCGGGGACCGTTATATCGATGCCAGCGGGCAGAGCTTCCGCGACTTCCTCCAGGGCCGGCTGCCGGCGCTGCCGGGCGAACTGCCCACGCGTACCGACTGGACCGACCATATGACCACCGCGTTCCCGGAAGTGCGGCTGAAGAGCTTCCTGGAGATGCGCGGCGCCGATGGCGGGCCGTGGAACCGGCTGTGTGCGCTGTCGGCGTTCTGGGTGGGGCTGATGTATGACGATGCGGCGCTGGATGCGGCCTGGGACCTGGTGAAGGATTTCACCCGCGATGAGCGCCACGCGCTGCGCGACGGGGCGCCCCGCCATGCGCTGGGGCTGCCGTTCCGCGGTGGAAAGATGCAGGACCTGGCGGTGCGCGCGCTGCAGGTGGCGGCCGCCGGCCTCGCCCGCCGCGGGGTGGTCAACGAGCAGGGCAGCGACGAGGTGCGTTTCCTCGAGCCGCTGATCGAGTTCGCCGAGTCGGGCCAGACCCCGGCCGAGCGCAAGCTGGCCCTGTTCCACGGCGACTGGAACGGCGACATCGACCACGTCTTCCGCGAGTTTGCGTATTGAGGGTCGGATGTGTGGCCGGGACCCCGTGTATCCGACCAGGAAAGCCTAGGCTGGAGGGAGTGTCATTTCCTTCAGCGTGCAGTACTGAGTGAGATCGGGGTCATTGTCGGGAGGACCATAGGCGCCGCTGCTTTCATGCCATGTCAGTCGATAGCGGCGGGACACAACACCCTGCATTGAGTCATCAAAGCAATCACGAGTGATGCTCATGTCACGCCATCCCAAAGCGGATGCTTCATCGATCATTTCCACCGAGGTCGCAAACGAATCGAGCACCTTCACATATCCGCCGGTAGAGCAGGCCGCGTAGCCGAGGAAGTGGACGATGTCATGGTGGCCATATGCGCCGGTAAAATCCCGGACCAGCACATCCGGATGCCCGTCCTGATCCATATCTGGCCTGCCAGCCTCAAATGTGCGGCCGGCCTCGGATGAATGGAGGCAGTCCCCCAAGCCGTCACTGCGGCAAATGCTCACTCCGTTGTTCTCCAAGGTGCGTATTTCGACCAATGTCTCTGGAGTCGCTGCAGTGCAAGGATGTTTCGCTTCTGGCTTCTGAGTAGTTGAGAGGGCGGCAGGCTGCGGGCTGCAGGCAGCCAATATAAATGTTGTTAACAGTGTGCAGTAACGAGGCATGCCGTCAGATTCGGTGGTGTCGGAACTGAAGAGGATCCGTCCAGTTTGCAGGTTGTCAGGATCCATGATGAAAAAGTTCTGCGGTGGCGAATTCCCCATCATTCTCGCGGTGCTGGGTCGTGATTGCGCGCTCGGGCGGGCGGTAGGTGACCTTGGAACGCCAATCGGCCTGCGGATAATCGGCGAACAGCTGCTCCAGCACCCCGTGCAGATCCAGATCCTGGAAGAATTGGTAGCGGGCTTGGCCTTGTCAATGCATACGCATGCCCGGCCGTGACCGGCTCTTGTGTAGCCTTGGCGAATGAGCCTATCGCCGACGCCCTCCGACGCCCGCGCTCCGCTGCGTGGAATGCTTGAATTCGCCGACACCGATGCCCTGCTGCGCGATGACGTGCGCCGCCTGGGTGCAATGGTGGGCGAGATGCTCGCCGAGCAGGTCTCGCCGGCGCTGCTGGCGCAGGTGGAAACGGTGCGCCGTGCGGCCATCGCTCGGCGCGAGGACGGTGCTCCGGTGGACGCATTGGCGGCGGCGCTGGCCAGCGTGTCGCCGGAAAATGCCGATGCCCTGGTGCGCGCCTTCGCGGCCTGGTTCGGAGCGATCAACCTGGCCGAGCGGGTGCATCGCATCCGTCGCCGGCGCGAGCACCAGCGCAGCGATGACGGGCCGCAGCCGGGCGGGCTGGAGGCGGTGCTGGCGGGGCTGCATGCCGATGGCGTGACCCTGGACGAGCTGCGCGCGCTGCTGCCGAAGATGTGGGTGGAGCCGGTGTTCACCGCGCATCCGACCGAGGCCGTGCGGCGGGCGCT
The DNA here is from genome assembly GCA_019115725.1 of Candidatus Luteimonas excrementigallinarum. Taxonomy (GTDB): domain Bacteria; phylum Pseudomonadota; class Gammaproteobacteria; order Xanthomonadales; family Xanthomonadaceae; genus Luteimonas; species Luteimonas excrementigallinarum. The sequence goes on along the minus strand of DXCY01000059.1, from coordinate 413 downwards.
GCTGGCCAAGGAGGAGGTGATCGTGGGCCGGCTGGTGGCCGATATCGACCGCACCCGCACGCCGGAGGAGCGGCTGAGCGACGAGTCGCGCATCCGCCAGGCGCTGGCCACCACCTGGCAGACCTCCGAGGCGCCGCCGCGCCGTCCCACGGTGACCGACGAGGTGGACCACATCGGCCATTACCTGGGGGTGCTGTTCCGGGTGCTGCCGGCGTTCTACCAGGTGTTTTCCGATGCGGTGGAGGCGGCCTGGGGCGAGCGGATCGAGCTGCCCGGCGTGCTGCGCTTCGGCACCTGGGTGGGCGGTGACATGGACGGCAACCCGAACGTGGGCGCGGACACCATTGAAGCCGCGCTGGCCGCGCAGCGCGGCCAGGTGCTGGCGCAGTACCGGCAGGAGCTGGCAGCGCTGG
>DXCY01000058.1 GCA_019115725.1 Candidatus Luteimonas excrementigallinarum | reverse complement strand
AGCGCGGCGATCGAGCGGCCTTCGGACATGTCTTCGCGCAGGGCAAGCTCGTGCAGCGCGTCCAGCTTCCACGGCACCACTTCCAGCTCCTCCGGCTCATCGCCCGGCAGGCGCTCGGGATACAGGTCGCGGGCCAGCACCAGGTGGGTCTGGTGGCTCATGTACGTGGGCGCCAGGCTGAGCATGCGCAGCACCTGGACATCGCGCGCGCCGTAACCGGCCTCTTCCTTCAGCTCGCGGTCGGCGGCCTGCTCCGCGGTTTCCCCCGCGTCGATGCGGCCCTTCACCAGGCCCAGTTCGTAGCGATGCAGGCCGGCCGCGTATTCGCGCACCAGCAGCACCGTGTCCTCATCCAGCATGGGCACCACCGCCACCGCCCCATGGCCGCGGCCATGCACGCGCTCGTAGCGACGCCGCTCGCCGTTGCTGAACTCCAGGTCCAGCCGTTCCATGCGATACGGGCCGGCGTCGTGCTCGCTCACCGAATGGATGACCGGCAGCTTGCGGCTCATGCGCGGCAACCACCGCCCACTTCGGGCGCCCGGGTGATAATGGCTGGATGGACAGAACGATTCACGATCAAACCATTCTAGCCGACGCCACCGACTGGCGTAGCCGTGACCTGGAGGTGCTGTGGCACCCCTGCACGCAGATGCGCGAACACCATGGCGCCGGCGCCGATGCCCTTCCGCTGCTGCCCGTGGCCAGCGGCAGCGGGGTATGGCTGACCGGCCCGGACGGCCGCCGCACCCTGGACGCTGTGTCCAGCTGGTGGGTGAACCTGTTCGGCCATGCCGAGCCGCGCATCGCCGCCGCCATCGGCCGCCAGGCGCAGACACTCGAACACGTGATCCTGGCCGGCTGCTCGCACCAGCCGGCCGTGGAACTGGCCGAACGGCTGCTGGCCATCGCGCCGCGCCAGCCGGGCCGCGACCCGCTGACCAAGGTGTTCTACGCCGACAACGGCTCGGCCGGGGTCGAAGTGGCGCTGAAAATGGCCTTCCAGTGGTTCCGCAACCGCGGCGACGAGCCGCGGCGGACGAAATTCGTGGCGCTGGAGAACGGCTACCACGGCGAAACCATCGGCGCGCTGTCGGTGGGCGATATCCCCCTCTATCGCCGGGTTTACGCGCCGCTGCTGATGGAAGCGATGTTCGCCCCGTCGCCGGATGCCTACCTGGCCGCGGCCGGTCGCGATGCGGAAGCCCAGGCCGAGGAAGCCGCCGACGCGCTGGCGCGGCTGTTCGACGAGCACCCCGGGGAAATCTGCGCGCTGGTGCTGGAGCCGCTGGTGCAGTGCGCCGGCGGCATGCGCATGTATCACCCGATCTACCTGAAGCGGGCGCGCGAGCTGTGCGATGTGCACGGCGCGTTCCTGATCGCCGACGAGATCGCGGTCGGGTTCGGCCGCACCGGCACCATGTTCGCCTTCGAACAGGCCGGGGTGATGCCCGACCTGATGTGCCTGTCCAAGGGCCTGACCGGCGGCTTCCTGCCGCTGGCCGCGGTACTGGCCACGCAGGCGATCTATGACGGCTTCCTGGACGAATCGCGCGAACGTGCTTTCCTCCATTCGCACAGCTATACCGGCAACCCGCTGGCCTGCGCGGCCGCCCTGGCAACGCTGGACATCTTCGCGTCCGACGATGTGCTGGCCCGCAACCGGGTGACCGCCGGCAAGATGGCCACGCTGGCGGCGCCGCTGGCCCAACTGCCGCACGTGGCGGATGTGCGCCAGACCGGCATGATCCTGGCGATCGAACTGACCCGCGACGGGCGCCGCGATACCCCGTTCGATCCGGGTCAGCGCATCGGCCTGCACGCCTACAACGCCGCCCTCGAGCGCGGCGTGCTGCTGCGCCCGCTGGGCGACATCCTGTACTGGATGCCGCCGTACTGCATCCAGGACGACGAGCTGCAGCTGCTGGCCGATGTAACCCGCACGGTGATCGAGGAGGTCACCCCGTGACCACTGCCGGGACTGATTCGCAGCCACGCGGCCGGGTGATCCGCGCCTTCGTGGACGCGCCGCTCGCCCCGGGCACGCGGGTGGCCCTGCCGGACACCGCCGCCGCGCACCTGCTGCGGGTGCTGCGTCTGCGCGAAGGTGACGAATGCGTGTTGTTCAACGGCGACGGGCAGGACTACACCGCCCGCATCACCGCCGTTGGCAAGCGCGACGGCGAGGCCGAGGTGACCGGCGCCCGCCCGGTGGAAAACGAATCCCCGCTGCGGATCACCCTGCTGCAGGGCATTGCCCGCGGCGAGAAGATGGACCTGATCCTGCAGAAAGCCACCGAGCTTGGCGCCAGCGCGTTTATCCCGGTGGGCAGTGAGCGCAGCGAAGTGAAGCTGGATGCCAGGCGCGCAGAAAAGCGCCTGGCGCACTGGCGCAGCGTGGTCACCTCGGCCTGTGAGCAGAGTGGCCGGGCCCGGGTTCCCGCGGTAGCACCGCCGCTGTCCCTGGCCGCCGCGTTGAAGGCGCTGCCAGACGGCACCCTGCGCCTGCTGCTGGATCCCTTCGCAGCACACGGCATCGCCACCCTGGCCGCGCCGACGGATGCGGCGCTGACAATCGCCATTGGGCCTGAAGGCGGCTGGTCGCCGCGCGACCGGGAAATGCTCGTAGCCGCAGGCTTTACCGGCCTGCGCCTGGGACCGCGCGTGCTGCGCACCGAAACCGCCGGGCTGGCCGCCATCGCGGCCCTGCAGGCCCGGTTCGGGGATCTCTGAGCAGGCTGCTACTGGACCTGCTGCAGTGCCGTATCGATCTGCGTGGCGATGCCGTCCAGGTCCGGGATCATCGCCCGGTCTTCATTGAGCAGCACGCCGGCCAGCGCCGCTTCCGGCAGCGGCTGGCCTTCGCCGGCATCGGTGAGCAGCGCGTCGCGCGACACCGTGACCAGCCGCGGGAAGCCCTGGGCCAGCACCGCGAAGTAAGGCAGGCGCGGATTGCCATGCAGCGCCTTGACCACCGCCACCTTGCTGCCGAGATCGCCGGCCTCGTCGGCCGCGGTTCCGGTCAGCCGCGCCCACGCCACCAGCGGCAGCTGCCAGCCGCGCCAGCGGATCCGG
>DXCY01000057.1 GCA_019115725.1 Candidatus Luteimonas excrementigallinarum | reverse complement strand
AGCAGGGCGGCGGTAAGCAGCAGGGCACTAACGGCGCGTGGGGACATAGCGGGTCTTTACCTCGGAATGGAGCTCATAGCGCTTGCTGGACAGGTCCACGTCCAGCCCGCGGCCCTGGATTGTAGAACCGGGCTGCTGCACGGTCACCAACTCCTGGCTGCTCGCAGTGCGCTGGTCCGGGAATACGTTCAGCTGTTCGGTGTTCATGGTGACGGGCTGGCCGTTGTTGTCGGTGCCGTCGGCCTGCACGTCTTCACGCAGCATGATCTCGTCGTGGTTGGCGGTGACCAGCGCGTTCTGCGAGCGGATCTCCCAGTGCTCACCGTGCGAATCGGGCACCAGGAACAGCGGGGTCTGGATGCTGATCGTGCGGTCTTCGGGATGCTGTTCCAGTCGCGGTGCGCGCAGGGTGAACGCCTCGTTGCCATCGCCGCTGAGCGCGGTGAGTTCGAAGTCGGTCAGCACGTAGTCCGAGCGCAGCGGGTCGATGGTGTTCACCACCGGCTCGGCGCGCTGGCGCCATGCCGACCAGCCGGACACCAGCGCGGCAATCAGCAGAACTCCGGCGGCCACCGTGCGCCAGTTCATGCCCGCCGCCCGTCAACGCGGGCCTGCAGCAGGCCGTCGACCGCGCCCTGGGCGGTCAGCACCAGGTCGCACAGTTCGCGGGCCGCGCCTTCGCCACCGCGGGCGTTGGTGCGCCAGTGGGCTTCGGCAGCGGTCCAGGCGTGGGCGTTGGCCGGGGCCACGGCCAGGCCGACCGCGCGCATCGGCGCCAGGTCCGGCAGGTCGTCACCCATGAAGACCACCTCGTCCAGGCCGATGCCGGCTTCGACGCAGAGGGCTTCCACCCGGGCGAGCTTGTCGGCCACGGCGCAGAACGCGTCGATGCCCAGCTCCGCGGCGCGCCGCTCCACTGCGGCGCTGGCGCGGGCGGTGATCAGGGCCACGCGGATGCCGGCCTTGCGCAGCAGTACCAGGCCCTGGCCGTCGTGTACGTGGAACGCCTTCATTTCTCCGCCCTGGGCGTCGAAGTGCAAGCGGCCGTCGGTGAGCGTGCCATCCACGTCAAAACAGGCCAGACGCACGCGGGCGGCGCGGGCAAGCAGGTCGGCGGAGGCGGGTGCTGGTGCGTCCATCACACCACTCTCGCATGCAACAGATCGTGGATGTTGAGCGCCCCCACAACGCGGCCGTCGCCGTCGACTACCAGCAGGGCGTGGATCTTGTGCTTTTCCATCAGCCGCGCGGCCTCCACGGCCAGCGCGTCGCTGCTGATGGTGACCGGGGTCCGGGTCATGACCTCGGCCACGCGGGTGGTGCGTACGTCGACGCGCTCGTCAGCCAGGGTGCGGCGCAGGTCGCCGTCGGTGAACAGGCCGAGCAGGCGGCCATCGGCATCGACCACCGAGGTCAGCCCCAGGCGCTTGCGGCTGATTTCCAGCAGCGCCTCGGCCAGGGTGGCCTGCTCGGCGACGCGGGGGACTTCGTCGCCGGCGTGCATCACATCGTCGATGTGCAGCAGCAGCTGGCGGCCCAGCGCGCCGGCCGGATGCGAGCGGGCGAAGTCGTCGGCGGTGAAGCCGCGTGCGTTGAGCAGGGCCACGGCCAGCGCATCGCCCACGGCCAGGCTGGCGGTGGTGCTGGAAGTGGGGGCGAGGCTGAGCGGGCAGGCTTCGGCTGGCACGCTCACGTCGAGGTGGACATCGGCTTCGCGGCCGAGCGAGGAATCGGCGCGCCCGGTCATCGCGATCAGCACGTTGCCCTGGCGGCGCAGGCCCGGCAGCAGCATCAGGATCTCGTCCGACTCGCCGGAATAGGACAGGGCCAGCACCACGTCGGCGTCGGTGATCATGCCCAGGTCGCCGTGCCCGGCTTCGCCCGGATGGACGAAGAAGGCGGGGGTGCCGGTGGACGCCAGGGTCGCCGCGATCTTGCGGGCGATATGGCCGGACTTGCCCATGCCGGTGCACACCACCCGGCCCTGGCAGGCGAGGATGCGTTCGCAGGCTTCGCTGAAAGCGCCGTCCAGGCGGTCGCGGACGGCCTGCAGTGCGGCGATCTCGATGTCGATCACGCGCCGGCCGCTGGCGGCGAAACCGGAGGGTGCGGATGGCTGCGTTGCAGGAGTGACCATATCCAAGCGGGTGGCTTTCCGTTAGGCTAAGCTGTTCATTTTACGCATGTCCCGCCGTGAAAACCCCGCAGTCGTCCCAGACGCGGGTTGCTGCTCAGGCGGGCTTCACGAGCCGGAGCTGGCGCACGTTGGACGCAAAATTCATCCGTGAACTGATCGAACAGGGCATGCCCGACGCCCGCGTGGAAGTACAGGGCGCCGACGGCGTCCATTTCGAGGCCACCGTGGTGTCCGAATCCTTCCGCGGAAAGCTGCCGCTGGCCCGCCACCGCATGGTGTACGCCACGCTGGGCGACCGCATCCAGACCGGCGAAATCCACGCCCTGGCCCTGACCACCCTGACGCCGGACCAGGCTGCTTCCTGATCCCGGGCGCGCCTGTTCCGCGCGCAGTTGTCCCCGACGCCCCCGCCCCCATGAAAAAAGTCCGAATCCTCGGTGGTTCCGCGCTTCACGGCGACGTTGCCATTTCCGGTGCGAAAAACGCCGTCCTGCCGATCCTCTGCGCGAGCCTGCTGGCCGACGGCCCGGTGGCGATCGACAACGTACCCAACCTCCAGGATGTGCTGACCACGGCGCGCCTGCTGCGTGAGCTGGGCGCCGGGGTGGAGCACGATGTCGCCAACTCCTGTTTCCGGATCGACCCGTGCCCGGCCACCGGCCACGTGGCCCCGTACGAACTGGTGCGCACCATGCGCGCATCGGTGCTGGTGCTGGGCCCGCTGCTGGCCCGCCACGGCGCGGCGGAAGTCTCGCTGCCGGGGGGCTGCGCGATCGGCTCTCGGCCGGTGGATCTGCATATCCACGCCATGCAGGCGCTGGGGGCGGAGGTTGAGGTCGAGCACGGCTTCATCCGTGCCCGTGCCAAGCGGCTCAAGGGCGGGCACATCGAGTTCCCGATGGTCAGTGTGGGTGCCACGGAGAACGCGCTCATGGCCGCGAGCCTGGCCAGCGGTACGACCGTGATCGACAACGCCGCGCGCGAGCCCGAGGTGGTTGACCTGGCCGACTGCCTGGTGGCGCTGGGCGCTGATATCGAGGGTGCCGGGACGGGCCGGATCGTAGTGCGCGGCGTGGAGCGGCTGGCCGGAGGGCGGCATGCGGTGCTCCCTGACCGGATCGAGGCCGGCACCTTCCTGGTGGCCGCGGCGATGACGGGTGGACACGTAACCGCCACCGGCACCCGCGCCGACACCATGGCGGCGGTGCTGGAAAAACTGGCCGATGCCGGCGCAGTTCCCACCGTGGAAGGCGACCGGATCACCGTGGACATGCGTGGCCGCCGGCCGCAGGCGGTCAACCTGGTCACCGAGCCCCACCCCGGCTTTCCCACCGATATGCAGGCGCAGTTCATGGCCATGAACTGCATCGCCGAGGGCGTGGGCACCATTGACGAGCGGATCTTCGAAAACCGCTTCATGCACGTCAACGAGCTGATGCGCCTGGGCGCGGATATCCATATCGAAGGCAGCCGCGCCACCGTGACCGGCGTGCGCGCCCTGAGCGGGGCGCCGGTGATGGCGACCGACCTGCGCGCATCGGCATCGCTGATCCTGGCCGGGCTGGTAGCGGTGGGAGAGACGGTGATCGACCGCATCTACCACCTGGACCGGGGCTACGAGAACATCGAAGCCAAGCTGTCCGGCCTCGGCGCGCAGATCTCGCGCATCTGACATTCGCTCCCGTCTGCGGAGCGTGGCCCGCGACGGGCCCTCAGGCGTCGTCCGGGCGGATCAGGACCCGGAAAGGCAGGCCGGTCGGGTCCTGTGCAGCAGCGCTTTCCTCGAAGATCTCCAGCAGGATGTTGAAGTCCGCCGGGGCGCTGTATTGCAGCCGCGCGCTGTTGCCGAGCACCAGCAGCAGCCCCGGAACCCGATGCCAGGAAAGATCCCCCAGCGCATCGGCGAGCGCATCCCAGTTGTGGCCAAAACAGTCGGGGAAATCGAGCGCGGCGGCCAGCCTGTCCAGCAGCGCCGGTTTGGTGTCCACCCCGGCCAGGTCCAGGCAGACCACGCGGAAGTCGAGGGCGGCAGCAGCTTCCATCGCTGCAGTACACGTGGCGTGGCTGGCGGCGGAAACCACACACGGAGCAGCGCCTGTCTGCAGCCAGCTGGCGGCGTCGGACTGGCTCATGGTTGCCCCTGGCGCTGGAATGCGCGGAAGCTGCGGTAGTGGTCGGCGGTGTAATACCACTCGGTGGGCGGATCGCCGCCGGTGACGATCCGCCGTGCGGCGCGGTGGCCGGCGCCGGGCGTTTCCACGGTGAACTCGCGGTAGTGCCCACGCGGCTGCGCAGGCAGCAGCCCTTCCCGGTTCTGGAACACCGTGCCGTCCTGCCGGTGCGGGTAGGGTCCGCCGCGATCGATCAGGGCCAGGGTGGCGTGCGCTTCGGGCGGCAGGAAGTTGGGAAGGTCGGCCGTGGGCGCGCTGCGTTCCGCGCGTTCCACATGCCCCGCATTGCCCTCGGGCTGCGTGGCGGGACCGTCTTCCCGCTGCATGACCTGCCAGGTGCCCAGCAGCAGGAGACCGGCAAGCAGCCAGAACCAGCTGCGCGGTGAGGAACGATGGGGGCGGCGACGTGACATGGGCCGATGGTAGCGGACCCGGGGTGGAAATCAGCCCTGCCTGGCCCCCAGCATGATGATGGTCATGCCAAGCAGGCACACGCCAACGCCGATCCAGTCGGTGACGGTGGGCCGGATGGCATCCACCGCCCACAGCCAGATCAGCGCCACGCTGATATAGACGCCGCCATAGGCGGCATAGACCCGGCCGGCCGCCTGCGGGTGCAGGGTCAGCAGCCAGACGAAGGCCGCCAGGCTGAGCGCGGCGGGCACCAGCAGCCAGGCCGAGCGCCCCTGCTTGAGCCACAGCCAGGGCAGATAGCAGCCGATGATCTCGGCCAGGGCGGTGAGGACGAACAGCCCCAGGATTTTCAGGAGGGCCACGGCGGATCCGAAGACGCAGGGGGAGGAAGTCGTGGCCCGGATCCTACACCGCCGTCCGCGCCACGAAGAAAAACGCCCGGCGTTGGCCGGGCGTCTGTCATGCACCTGCGGGAGTCGGCGGGCCGGATCAGCCGCCGAAGGTCAGCGTGCCCCGCATCAGCGCGGAATGGCCCGGGAACGAGCAGAAGAAGGTGTATTCCGAACCCGAATCCAGCGCGCTGGTGGAGAAGGTGACCGAGGTCGATTGACCGCCGCCGACCATTTCAGTGGCGGCAATCACGCGGCTGTCGTCGGGCTGCACGTAGTCGCTGTCGGCGCCGGCCGTCAGGCCGTCCGCGGCCACCGCGCTGTAATCATCAGCCATGGTGACCACCACGTTGTGGCCCATTGCGAGATCG
>DXCY01000056.1 GCA_019115725.1 Candidatus Luteimonas excrementigallinarum | reverse complement strand
CCGTAATCCATGATCCGGCAGACCGGTGGATCGGCGTTGGGCTGGATCTCAACCAGGTCGAGTCCTTCTTCCTGCGCCTGGCCGAGGGCCTCGTCGCGCGAAAGTACGCCAATCATCTCGCCATCGGAACCGATCACGCGCACGCGCGGTACGCGAATGTCCTGATTCCTGCGATTCTGCTTGTCCGGGGTGCTGATATTGCAATCTCCAAGATCGATAAAGCCGGCCGCTCGTCAGCGTCCGGGACTGCCGGCGCGACAACGCGCCGGTTCACACATTATGCCTGCCCGAGCCCGTCGCGAAGAAGTGCTGCAACGCCGTCAACCGGCATGCTGCCCAGATCCTCTCCCGCCCGTGTGCGTACGGCGACCGCTCCATTTTCCTTTTCGCGATCCCCCACCACGAGCAGATACGGCACCCGCTGCAGGGTGTGCTCCCTGATCTTATAGCCGATTTTCTCGTTGCGCAAATCGGATTCGACCCGGAAGCCTTGATTCGCAAGGGTTTTCTGCACCTGCTCGACGTAGTCCGCCTGGGCGTCGGTGATGTTCATCACCACTGCCTGCACCGGCGCCAGCCAGGCCGGGAACGCTCCGGCATGGTGCTCGATCAGGATGCCGATGAAGCGCTCCATCGAACCCACGATCGCCCGGTGCAACATCACCGGCGTCTGCCGCTGGCTGTGCTCGTCCACGTATTCCGCGCCAAGGCGGCCCGGCATCATGAAGTCCACCTGCACCGTGCCCAGCTGCCAGGTGCGGCCGATCGCGTCGCGCAGGTGGTATTCCACCTTGGGCCCGTAGAACGCGCCCTCGCCCGGCAGCTCCTCCCACTCCACGCCCGCCGCGCCCAGCGCCGAACGCAGCGCGGCCTCGGCCTTGTCCCACACGGCGTCATCGCCCAGCCGCGATTCCGGCCGCAGGGCCAGTTTGACCTGCACTTCGTCGAAGCCGAAGTCGGAATACACCTTCATCGCCTGGGCGTGGAACGCGGTGACCTCGGATTCGATCTGCGCTTCGGTGCAGAAGATGTGGCCGTCATCCTGGGTGAAACCGCGCACGCGCAGGATCCCGTGCAGCGCGCCGGACGGCTCGTTGCGATGGCAGCTGCCGAATTCGCCGTAGCGGATCGGCAGGTCGCGGTAACTGTGCAGGCCCTGGTTGAAGATCTGCACGTGGCCCGGGCAGTTCATCGGCTTGACCGCGTAGGTGCGCTTCTCGGACTCGGTGAAGAACATGTTCTCCTGGTAGTTGTCCCAGTGGCCGGACTGCTTCCACAGCGAGACATCGAGAATCTGCGGGCAGCGCACTTCGCCGTAGCCGCTCTCGCGGTAGACGCCGCGCATGTACTGCTCGACCGCCTGCCACAGCGACCAGCCCTTGGGGTGCCAGAACACCAGGCCCGGCGCCTCTTCCTGCAGGTGGAACAGCTCCTGCTGCTTGCCGATGCGGCGGTGGTCGCGCTTTTCCGCTTCCTCGATCCGCTGCACGTAGGCGTTGAGCTGTTTCTTGTCGGCCCAGGCGGTGCCGTAGATGCGCTGCAGTTGCTCGTTCTTGGCATCACCGCGCCAGTAGGCGCCGGAAATGCGCAGCAGCTTGAACACCTTCAGGAACCGGGTATTGGGCACGTGCGGGCCGCGGCACATGTCCACGTATTCCTGGTGGTGGTACAGGCCCATCTCGGTCACTTCCGGGCCCATGTCTTCGATCAGCCGCAGCTTGTAGTCCTCGCCGCGCTGGCTGAACACCTCGATGACTTCATCGCGCGGGGTCATGCGCTTGATCACGTCGTAGCTGGTATCGATCAGCTCGCGCATGCGCTGCTCGATCGCAGCCATGTCCTCGGGCGTGAACGGGCGCTCATGCCAGATGTCGTAGTAGAAGCCGTCGTCGATCACCGGCCCGATCACCATCTTGGCGTCCGGATACAGCTGCTTGACGGCATGCCCCACCAGATGGGCGCAGGAATGGCGGATGATTTCCACGCCCTCCTGGTCCCTGGAGGTAATGATCTGCAGCTGGGCGTCCTGGCTGATCAGGTCCGAGGCATCCACCAGCCGGCCATCAACCTTGCCGGCCACGGTGGCCTTGGCCAGGCCCGGGCCGATGGATTCGGCCACCTGCATGGCGCTGACAGGACCGTCGAATTCGCGCTTGCTGCCGTCTGGGAGGGTAATCGTGATCATGGGGAAGGCCGCTCGGATGCTAATGGGTCGAAACCGGATGCAGATCAAAAAAAAACCCGGCGCACTGGCCGGGCTGATTGCATGCACTCGAAGCCCGACAACGTCGTAGCCTGGAGTGGTGGGCGGTGAGGGTTTCGAACCCCCGACCCCTACCATGTCAAGGTAGTGCTCTACCACTGAGCTAACCGCCCCATCAAGCAGGGAATTCTATCCCGCCCGAAGACGGCTGACAACTGCTACGCCCTCCGCCACGCGCTTTCGCCGCATGGCCGTTATTTCAGCGACGCTTCCTTGAGCTGGCGGATCCGGTCCCGCACCTGGGCCGCTTCCTCGAACTCCAGATCCCGGGCGTGCCGGTACATCTGCTGCTCCAGTTCCGCGAGCTTCGTGGCCAGCTGGGCCGGGGCCATGGAGGCGTAATCTTCCACCTGCTCCGCCACCTGCTGCCGGACCTTCCCACGCCCGCGCTTCTCCAGCGCGGGTTCGGAACGCGCGCCCTCCATCACGTCCAGCACCGCCCGGGCCACGGTCTTGGGGGTGATGCCATGCTCTTCGTTGTATTCGACCTGGCGCTGGCGGCGGCGGTCGGTTTCATCGATTGCCGCCTGCATCGAACGCGTGATGCGGTCCGCGTAGAGGATCGCCTTGCCACGCACGTTGCGGGCCGCCCGGCCGATGGTCTGGATCAGCGAACCGGTCGAACGCAGGAACCCCTCCTTGTCCGCATCCAGGATCGCAACCAGCGACACCTCCGGCATATCCAGGCCCTCGCGCAGCAGGTTGATGCCCACCAGCACATCGAACTCACCCAGACGCAGGTCGCGGATGATCTCCACCCGCTCCACGGTGTCGATGTCCGAGTGCAGGTAGCGCACCCGCACGCCATGTTCGGCCAGGTATTCGGTGAGGTTTTCCGACATGCGCTTGGTCAGCGTGGTGATCAGCACCCGGTCACCCAGGGCGACGCGCTTGTTGATCTCCGACAGCACGTCGTCCACCTGGGTCGCTACCGGGCGGATCTCCACCTCCGGGTCGATCAGGCCGGTGGGCCGGACCACCAGTTCGGTGATTTCGTTTTCAGCGTGCTCAAGCTCGTAATTGCCGGGCGTGGCCGACACGAAGATGGTGCGCGGTGCCCGCTCCTCCCATTCCTCGAAGCGCAGCGGCCGGTTGTCCAGCGCCGACGGCAGCCGGAAGCCGAATTCCACCAGGGTTTCCTTCCGCGAGCGGTCGCCCTTGAACATCGCCCCGATCTGCGGAACCGTCACGTGCGACTCATCCACCACCAGTAGGGCGTCCGGCGGCAGGTAGTCGAACAGGGTCGGCGGCGGATCGCCGGGCTGGCTGCGGGTCATGTGCCGCGAGTAGTTCTCGATCCCGTTGCAGTAGCCCACCTCGGCCATCATTTCCAGATCGAACTGGGTGCGCTGCGACAGTCGCTGCGCTTCCACCAGCTTGTTCTGCGAATACAGGAACTCCAGGTGCTCCCTGAGTTCCTCCTTGATGGTTTCGATCGCGTGCAGCACGCTCTCGCGGGTGCTGGCGTAGTGGGTCTTGGGGTAGACCGTGTAGCGCGGCACCTTGCGCAGCACCGCGCCGGTCAGCGGATCGAACAGACTGAGCTGCTCGATCTCGCCGTCAAACAGCTCGATCCGCAGCGCCTCCGCATCGGATTCCGCCGGATGCACATCAATCACCTCGCCACGTACCCGGTAGGTACCGCGGCGCAGCTCGGTATCGTTGCGCGTGTACTGCAGCTGGGTGAGGTGGCGGATCAGCCCCCGCTGGTCGATGTGCTCGCCCACCGACAGGATCAGCCGCAGCTTCAGGTAGTCGTCGGGATCGCCCAGCCCGTAGATCGCCGACACCGTGGCCACGATCAGCGCGTCCGGCCGCGACAGCAGCGCCTTCGTCGCCGCCAGCCGCATCTGCTCGATGTGATCGTTGATCGAGGCATCCTTCTCGATATACGTGTCCGACGACGGCACGTACGCCTCGGGCTGGTAGTAGTCGTAGTAGCTGACGAAATACTCGACCGCGTTGTGCGGGAAGAACTGCTTGAACTCGCCGTACAGCTGCGCCGCAAGCGTCTTGTTGGGCGCCATCACCAGCGTCGGCTTCTGGATCCGCTGGATCACATTGGCGATGGTAAAGGTCTTGCCCGACCCGGTGACCCCCAGCAGCGTCTGCTTCGCCAGACCCGCCTCGAATCCCTCCGACAGCTTCTCGATCGCCTGCGGCTGGTCGCCGGCTGGCTCAAAAGGGGACGCGAGCTGGAAGGGGCGTGATTCGCTTGGGTCGCTCATTGGCAAGGCAGCACAACCGGAGAACCCCCAAGTCTAGACCCTCTCCGTCAACCTCCCCTGACCACGCCGAGTAGGAGTACCCCCGGGGGCGAAGCCGCGGGACCCCTCAGTCCCAGTCCGAGCCTGATTTCAGCAATCCCCTACCTCGCAACGCCTCCTCCGGCGGTGCCCAGCGCTGAAGCAAGTCCCGAAACTGCCTCCAAACCACCCGGAGCGCACGACATGACCCGCAAGGACGCCGGTCTGACCCTCATCGAACTTCTCGTCACACTCGCCATCGGGGCCATCACCCTGACCATCGGCCTGCCCACGTTCTCAGGAACGCTGCAGCACATGCGGGTTTCCACCACCATGCACCGCGTCAGCGCCGACCTGGCCTTGGCACGCAACACCGCAATCATGCGTCGCTCCCAGGTTGTCGTATGCCCACGCACTGCTGATTACAGATGCCGGAGTGACAGCGACTGGAGCCATGGCTGGATCGTGTTCACTGACGATAACGGCAACCGCCAGCCGGACACTGAACAGCACATCCTGCGTGTGACCGACCCGCCCACTGCGCGAAACCTCGCCATCACCTCCAGTCGCCGCTTTCTGCGCTACCAGCGCGATGGACGCAGCGCCCACAGCAACCAGACCGTGCGGGTCTGCAACGGCACTCAGCTGGCGGGAAGCGTAGTGATCAACAATGTTGGAAGGGTTCGCAGCTCACGCCCCGATCCAGGCACGCCATGCCCCGGATGACTCCTGAAGAAAGCGACATCACCCCTTGACCAACACGGCGAAGTGCTTAAAATGGCTGACCTCCCCGCCCGAATAGCTCAGCTGGTTAGAGCACTTGACTGTTAATCAGGGGGTCGCTGGTTCGAGTCCAGCTTCGGGCGCCAAAATCAAGAAGGCCAAGAACAGGCCCCGCATCACTGTGGGGCCTGTTCTTTTCAGGCCGGCCAGATGCGCCGGCATCACTACCAGCAGTCAACTGGCGACTCGGGAGTTTTGACTCCTCTGCTGCTCAGGCCCAGGTTTCCGCACTTATCCTTGGCTTGAGCGCCTTGGGCCGTCGCCACGATTACCAGATTCGTTGCAGACTGATCTTCAACGGTGAGGACATAGTGCGCTGGCGCACCCGCTTCCCGCGGAGACTTCGAGTATGGAAGCGAAAATCCATTGTACGAATTGTTCACGGTATGGTGGCGCTCGGCCATCTGCATGAACTCGGCGAGATCGGCCTTGGCCTGCGCCCTTCGTGACTTCCTTACCTGATCCTGATACGCCGGCAATGCAACTGCGGCCAATATCGCAACCACAGCCACCACGATCATCAATTCGATCAGCGTAAATCCACGCACACTCCGCGGTTTCATGGTGCGACCTCCATTATTACGCAGTAATCGAAGCAACCCGAATTCATTGCAGCTGCCTCCAAGACTGACGGCCACATGGTCTGGGCATGAAGAGCGCGTCAGCCCCAGGAGCACGCAGGACGAAAGTGCACCTTTCGGCCTCAATCAAATCTTCAACCGTACAATCGTCATCATCAGGGTCACACGGCGTGATCGGCGGCACAAAAATGCTCGTGTTTCTGACCGGGGCCGATGGTCCGTCATCGCCTCCCGTCCCGCCGCCCTCCAAGGCGATACCGGCACAGTCACCTACGCACACAGATTCGCCGCCTGGTTCGGTGGATATACCGCTCATGCCACCTGCACCTGTCATCATGTCGAGCGCGTACTCCCAGTTCACGCCACCGCCCGTCGCACAGACCATCGCCTCGTTTGGCTCGTAGGCGACGAATATCACTTTCCCGCTCTGCAGCCTCGGCGTGCCGATGAAACGCTCACCCAGAGCCGCGCCCTCTATAACGAGATCGACATACCAGCCCCGACTGGCGACATAATTTACTGGGCTCGCCTCAATCCCCCTGAAGCGGTAGCCGGAACTGACTCCTCCCTGCCGCAGGCTATGCCCGACCAGCGCACCTCTACCGGAAATCGGGTTCGATAAGTTGTCCCATATGGCGTACAGACTCTGTACGCCATTGTTGTCGCGGTCTTCTTCCGCAAAATAGCTACCTGTGCCGAAGAAAACGCTGACGCCGCCACCCGGCCCGCTAGAAACTTCGATGCCCCCCGCGATCGGCTGGAGGCTATCCCCGATCCCCGCCGTGAATAGCGGAGCATTACCATTGCCATAGGCAATCCCCCAATTGCCGGGGTTCGGGTCGGACAGATCGAACTTCCACAGATTGCCCTGCAGATCACCGCCATAGACGGTATCCACCAGCCCATGACGGTTGGAGATTGCGATCGGTGCAATGTTCATCAACCCGTTTCGGCTGGCATAGCCACTTGATGCAGGCATCAGGCGAGATAGGACCTCCCCGGTCCGGATATCCACTACAAACAGCACCGGGCGCCCGTCGTCGGAGTTCGGTCCGTTACCGAAGATCGCCACCCACCTCGGAGCCCCACCCGTACCGGCCCCCACGGGAACGATCACGGGCTTGCCCAGGACAAAGCCCAGGTACTCGTCGTCCTGTCCGCTCAGCTCCCAAAGCACGTCATCGCCATCGAAGCCTGCCGGGCTACTGACGTTCAGCGCAAACACCGAGCCGTGTCCGGCCGATGTCCCACCGGACGGAATCGCGGCACCGCCGGCACCGGTGGAGCCGACCAGAACCGTCTGCCAGTTGCCAGAGCCGGTCGAGGTGAAGGAAACGTCCGCAACGGCCAGCTCTCCGTCCACGAAGTAGCGGTGGTCGTAGCCCGGGTTCGCCAATTCGTACAGATGGTTGCGGGCACCGGCCGGAATGAACGCGAACACCTCGTCGCCACCGCCACTGCTGGTCGAGCGCGAGGCGTTGAAGGCATGCAGCATGCCATCGTTGGCTCCCACGTAGATCATTGGGGTCCTGCTCGCCTTGGTTCCAAGAAAGGCCTTGTATCCCTCTCCCAAGGAGTCCTTCCAGGCAGGATCATCCGGCCAGGTGTGCGTCCAGTCGCCATAGCCGTAGTCGTCGTTCGGCATGGCCACCTGCGGCTGCGAGTTGATGATTGAGCCCAGTATCGAAGATCGCTCCCGGAACCCGGAGACCGAGTTTCCGCGGATGTAGCTGACGAGGGAGCTGGCGGAGGGCGTATCGCCTAGCCATGCAGGAGCGGGAGCGGGTACGCCCAGAGACCCGAGCCTTTCCTCCTCACTGACGCCGAGGTTACCCGCGGTAAATTCCACGGCCTCCAGCTCTGCTCCACTCCCGGGAGAGCGGACTGTGTAGATGCGACGATTAGAGGGAGAAGGGATGTGGTCGGCAACGTTCCATAGCACGTTCCCGGCCCCACCTGTCGACGTAACTTCGAGCGCGCGCAGATAGCCGACCCAGTCGGTCGACTCATCTGGTACGTCGAATCCAGCCTCGATCGTGAACGAGGCGTCGCCAATACGAGCTCCGGCACCACCTCCCGCACTGGTTGCACCTTCATTCGCGGCAGCTTCAAAAATACGTCCAAGCTCTGCCTTCAACGCGGACGGGTCGCGAGCAAAAAAGTAGTTATCTGGTTGTCCCGATTCGCGTGAATCCCACTCTCCATCTACCGGAACTCCCACGTCGTCGAGCCTGCCACCATATTTTGCTGCGTACCACAGAGGTCCTTCCAGCAGTCCTGCCTCACTACTACCTGGTGAAAAACGCATGACCTTCGGGGCATCCCAGCCAACAGGCGGATTCGCCGAAGAAGTTAAAATGGAGTCGTCGCAACCTCCTCCGCCACAGTGATTCCCACCCGGGCGCCGGGCCAGCCGATAAACTCCATCGTTACTGGAGCCAGTCACTGCGAACCCCGACAACATACCGTTACCAGCATATGCCGACAGGTTCTCAACCCTGACTAAAACTTCATTGGAACCGACGTTCGGATTGCCATTTGCAGATGTACATACAGGAGAGTCTGATCTCCAACAGATACCTGCACCAGAGTGATTTGGATTTGTCGCAACACTACATGCGTCGCCTACGCAATAGCTCAACATCGCCACCACGTCATTGTCGTGATCATTACCCCAGAGAGAGTCCTCCCACACGAGCGAAAAACTGCCAGCAACCGCGTTTCCATCCGCATCGTAAATTAGATCACGACCATAGACGTGATGTGGCCAAACACTGGATGTTTTGGCGCCAATACTGACAGATCCCAGAGCACAGGTTCTCCACCCGCCATTGCTGTCATTAGAAATAGCTGCATTACCTGAAGCATGCGCTTGACACAAAGGTGCCAAAGAAATGGTCTGACCGCCGATCGAAACATCGAATTTCGGCAGATTATCCGCTAGAGCAACTGCGTATGTTGTGACAGTATTTTTGTAAGCGGCCGGCTTTCCCGACAAGCCGGGTCGCATGTCCGTGGTTCTAGACTTATGTGCCATACCAGCAACTAGATAACTTCCTTCTAACGACGGGATATCTGGACATACACCTCGTGCAAGGCTTAAGCGATTCACGTTCTCGGCGGAACAGATATCTTGATGCGTATCCAGTGACGCATTTAGCGGCGTAGTTCCAACACGGCCGAGAAGGTAGCTCTCTCCGGTAATACCTTCGTAATCCCCTACAACATCCGTTGCTGCATCAACGCTGCCAATATGAGGTATGTTCGGGATCTCATCACTATCGAACGAAGGAAGGCTCGACGACATCACTAGGATGTTGCAGCTCGCGCAATAGGAGTTCCCCCCGTCATCAGGAGAGCGATATGGATCTAGCCAAGCTGGTGCTGGCAAGCCAAGCAGGTCAGCGCCACCGTTATTGAAGCCAGGAGTTGGTGCAGTCTCCCCTGCGATATAACGCAGCGCCTCCGCATACATTTCTGCAATCGGATTCCCCCAAGCGCTGCAGTTGTCGCTACCGGTTCCCGGATTATTTAGGCTCCTATCACGACCTTGACCTTGCCGATTAAGGATCCCCCATTCGTTACAATCAACCCACTTGCCGTCTGAAACCCACCCTTGCCATTTTGTCAGCCTGAAACGATCTAGGGTATTGATGATGCCCTCGTCGCCTGCATCTTGATTACACAGCTGACCAGTTGCAAGATCGATTTCATTACCGGCAGAACATCCTGCGCCATTACCTGCAATACGTCCGATATTCCTACGCAGAACTCCTCCGCTGCGAGGCTTCGAGTAGCTTCCCGTAATCATTCCAAAGCGCAGCCGATTGCTTTCGCCATAGCTTTGCAAAAGCCCAGCAGGCTTGTAATGCACACTGTCACCGTCGCTGTAAGATCGACAGAAGCTTTCTCTCAAGTTCGGGTCGGCGCTAGGGTCACACACTTCGACTCTTACAGTGTATGAAGTTGCCGTTGCTGGCGTGTCCGAGTTGTAATTTATTCGACATTGATTGAGAGCAGTAGCGGCCCACTCCGACCAGTTTCCATTCGCTTGACGGAATATAGGTGGCTCATTGTCTGCATTGCCATGCGAAGAGTTGCAAAATGACTGTGGACCAGACAAAGGCGCAAAATCGCCGATATCGTTGCCATCATAAACTTTAACCCAGGCGTGAAGATCATTAGGGATATGAGCGCGCTCAAGAATGGTGCGCGTTTCCGTATCCTCAATACGCCTGCCTCCGTAAAGTACGTAGCGCAGGATATCCAGACGACTCATCGTGACCCAGTTAAGGAAATTCCCACTCCACTGTCCGGAACCAGAGCACCTATGATCTTCGGCACCATTGACTGCGGAAAATCGGCCCGAGCTGTAGCCATAACAGAGATTCGAATCGAAGTAGCCTTCGTAAACAAAGGTATTTTTGTAAGTCGTATCCAGAACTCCGTCCCCATCCAGGTCCGTATAGTCCGAATACGCCTTGGTAAAGAGACGCTCGTCGCGTGACATTACCATCATCATCAGCGGCGCCTCGTTCGACGCCAAATACAGCGGCTTCTGGGCCAGGGTCAAGTAGTCGTTCGGCGCCGCCGTCAGCTTGACTCCAAAACCAATCGCGGCCGCTGCCATGCCTCCCAGCGCCAACCACTGCAACGCAGCCGGGAGTTTCTTCTTAGTACGACGGGCTGTTTTCATGGGATATAAACCGTGCTGATGACCGCTGTGGCGGCTGGATTCGTGTTCGTATCGCCGGCAACGGCGTTGATTTCATAAATATTCCCGGTTTCCTCGTTTCTTCTTTCGCCTATCCGACGGGAAGAGGCGGGAAAGCACCGGTCGATACGCCGCACATAAGTGGAGTCGGATGCTGAAATCCCGTCCGCCCATTTCAAAGGATCGAATGCCGGCTCACAGACTTCCTGATCAGCAGCAAATGTCGCCGTCTCGCCGAAAAGTGCCGTGCTGACAGTACGCTCCAGCGACCGGGCACTGGCCTCTGCATTCTGGAAGGCGATATTGACCCGCAAATAATTGGCCGCCATCCGCTCCTGCATCCCTGTCACCTGCATGCCGATAATTCCGATAAGAGCCAGCAGGACCAGCATGATCAGCGCCACATACAACGCCGCTCCGCCCTGCCGCAAAGACAGTCCGGTACGGCGGTTACGTCGTGATGAGGTATCTCGCA
>DXCY01000055.1 GCA_019115725.1 Candidatus Luteimonas excrementigallinarum | reverse complement strand
TCGATGCGGTCCAGGGTGGTTGCTTCCGAATCCTGGGCGAATGCAACGCCCGTGCCGGTAACGGCAGTTGCGCCCGCAACGAGCGCGAAAGTGATCGCGTCGCGGAGCTTGGTGGTCTTCAAAGTCATCTCTCTCTCCAAGTGTGTCTTGGGAAATCCCATGGGAACCCCGCCGTGGCATCAAGCACAGATGCCAAAATCGGCAAGGCCGGGGCCGATAGTAGCCCCCCTTGGAGAGAAATTAAAGTGTCGTTAACAAATCGTCCGATTCCGGTAAACCGGTTCGGAACGGTGCGGGATCTCAGAGATCCTGCTCGTATCGGACGTAGGGAACGGTGCCCTCGTCCTCGCCGTTTTCACCGCGCGGGGAGAACGGATTCTTGCCCCGGGTGACCACGTTTTCCGCGCCGACGGTGAGCTGGCCGCTCCACGGAGTGCGCCAGGTCAGGCCGAGGCCGACGCCTTCGAAGCGCTCGCGGCCCGGAGTGTCGATCACCTGGCCGATGATGCTGGCACCGAAGTTGCCATAGCCGCCGCCCACGCTGAGGCTCTTGCTGTCCCAGTGGTCTGTCAGGCCGACGGGGGCCTGGGCGTAGGGAATCAGTCGCGCCTTGGCCACGGTGCCGGCGATGGAGACGAAGCCCTGGTCGGTGATGTTCTTCTGGGCGAAAACGGTGAGGTCGTTGCCATCCAACTGGCCGGCGGGTCCGCTGC
The DNA here is from genome assembly GCA_019115725.1 of Candidatus Luteimonas excrementigallinarum. Lineage (GTDB taxonomy): Bacteria > Pseudomonadota > Gammaproteobacteria > Xanthomonadales > Xanthomonadaceae > Luteimonas > Luteimonas excrementigallinarum. Next base: position 8,416 of record DXCY01000055.1, on the reverse strand, counting down.
CGGGGGCCAGCCATGCGGGCAGGGTGCCGCGGGTGTCGCCCACGGTCACGCCGACCCGGCCGGATCCGGTATTGAACGCGGCGGTTGCGGTGCTGCGCTGGCCGGCAGGTGCGTCGTCGTCGTCGAGCGAGGCGAGCATGCAGTTGTTGGCAAGGTTGCCAAGCTGGGCGGCCAGCCCGCCCTGGTGGTTGCACAGCAGGGCCAGGGAATCGCCCGATTCCAGCCCGAACATGGTGTCCAGGCTGTTGCCGCCAAAGCGCCAGCGGGTGCCGGCACGGGCGCCTTCGTCTGTGGGTTCAAGAACCAGCAGGGCCTCGATCTGGCCGCTGTTGTTCCAGACCGGAAGAACCGCCTGGTCGCCGTTGCCACGTTCCTGCGCGTGCGCGCCCGCTGCTGCGCCCAGGGCGAGCAGGGCTGAAAGCACGAGCTTGGCAGGGCGCAGTGTCATCGTGAACAGTCGACCCCTGAGGGGAGCCGGAAGTTCCTTGGCGAGGGCTCCCGACTTTATCCCGTTTATGTTTCTTTAACAATCCCCGTGCAGCACCGGGCGGTCTATTGCAGGCGTCCCGGGCCGTTCATTGAAGCCTGCACCCCCGTGAACAGGGAGTCAATATCGTCAGGCGTGAACCGGTAGGTCTGGGCACAGAACTCGCAGCGCACGCTGGCCTCCCCGTCGATCACGGCGGCCTGGGCTTCTTCCCTGCCCAGCGATTGCAGCATTCCCGAGACCCGCTCGCGCGAGCAGGAGCAGCCGAACCGCAGCGGCTGTCCGCCCATCAATTCCGGGGACTCTTCGTGGAACAGGCGGTGCAGCAGGGTGTGGGTATCCAGCGCCAGCAGTTCGGCGGGCGACAGCGTGCCCAGAAGGATGCTGGCGCGGTTGAAGCCGTCCGCATCGCCGTCCGAACCGGGCAGCTGCTGCAGCATCAGGCCCGCGGCGCTGTGGCCGTCGGCGGCCAGCAGGATCCGGGTCGGGAGCTGTTCGGACTGCTGGAAGTAGCTTTCGAACGCACCCGACAGGGTCGGCTGCGAGAGTTCCACCAGCCCCTGGTAGCGCGTGGGTTCGCGCGAGCCGATGCCCGGGCCCTCGATGGTGATTGCCAGGGTGGCGCCGTGGGTGGCGTCGCGCAGGTCGTCGGACAGCGGCTCGGTGGGGTCGGCCAGGCGCAGGATGCCGCGCAGCGTGCCGGCCGAGGTGCATTCGGAAAACAGGGTGCGGACCTGCTGGCGGCCGCTGAGCTGTACCGACAGCCGGCCTTCGATCTTGGCATGGGCAGTGAACAACGCCGAGGCCGCCACCGCCTGGCCCAGCAGGGCGCTGGCGGTAGGCAGGTGGTCATCGTGGGAGCGGATGGTGTTCCAGGTGTCGCGCAGGTGCACGCGGACGCCGCGCACATCCGCGCGCGGCAGGAGGAATCGGATCAGGCGGTCGCTGTCGACGGCGGCTGTATTCATATCTATATGGTGTGCGCTGGAAGTGGCTGGCAAGTGACGGTGGCGCTTCCATAATGGAGGCCACGGATGCCGGACGGATTAAGATGGGGCCAGGTGGCGGGATGTACAAGCCGGGGAGCGGACGATGAAGGCGCGCCGACGCGGGCGCCGCTGGGGGCGATGGCTGCTGCTGGCGCCGCTGGCGCTGGTGCTGTTCAGCGTGCTGCAGGTGCTGGCGCTGCGGTTTATTGATCCGCCGGTGTCGATGGTGATGGTGGAGCACCGGCTGCAGGCCTGGGCCCGGGGCGACAGCGGGTTCCGCCTGCGCCAGGAGTGGCGTGACTTCGACCGCATCGCGCCGGCCCTTCCGCTGGCGGTGATTGCGGCGGAGGATCAGAACTTCGCTATCCACCACGGGTTCGACCTGGAGGCGATCGAGCGCGCCCGTGAGGAGCGGGCGCGGGGCGGACGCCTGCGCGGCGCCAGCACCATCAGCCAGCAGACCGCCAAGAACGTGTTCCTGTGGAGCGGGCGCAGCTGGGTGCGCAAGGGGCTGGAGGCCTGGTACACGGTGTTGATGGAACTGCTGTGGCCCAAGCAGCGGATCCTGGAGATGTACGTGAACGTGGCCGAGTTCGGCGACGGGGTGTACGGCGCCCAGGCCGCGGCGCGTACGTTCTTCGGCAAGGATGCCGATGCGCTGTCGAATGCGGAAGCCGCCCGCCTGGCCGCGGTGCTGCCCAGCCCCCGCCGCTACAGCGCCGCCAGTCCGGGGCCCTATGTGCAGCGGCGCACCGGCCAGATCCAGCGGCAGATGCGGCAGATCGGCGGTGAGGCGTATCTGCAGCAGCTGACGCCGTAGAGTCGCATCAGGCGGTTAGGATGGGGCGATGTCCGGAAACCTTTTGACGATGGTGGTGGCGGCCTGGAACGAGGCCGAGGCGCTGCCCGCACTGCATCCGCGCATTGCCGCGGTGCTTGACCAGTTATTGCGCGAGCATGACGTGCAGGGCCGGGTGCTGTATGTGGACGATGGCAGCACGGACGGCACCTGGCATGTGATGCAGGGCATTGCCTCGGGAGACCGGCGAGTGTCGCTGCTGCGCCTGTCGCGCAACTTTGGCAAGGAGGCGGCGCTCACTGCCGGCCTGGATCTGGTGGAGGAGGGCGCTGCGCTGATCCTGGATGCCGACGGCCAGGATCCGCCGGAGCTGGCGCCCGCGTTCGTCGCCCGCTGGCGCGAGGGCTATGACGATGTTTACGGCACCCGCACCGTGCGCGAGGGCGAGGGCTGGTTCAAGAAGGCCTCCGCGCACGGCTTCTACCGGCTGATGCAGCGGCTGTCGAAAACCCCGATCCCGGTGGATACCGGCGACTTCCGCCTGCTCTCGCCGCGCGCGCTGGCGGCGCTGCGCGAGCTGCGCGAGCGGCACCGCTTCATGAAGGGGCTGTTCGGGTGGATCGGCTTCAACCGCATCGCCATTCCCTATGAGCGCCAGCCGCGTGCGGCTGGCCACAGCAAGTACAGCGTGTGGCGGCTGTGGAACTTCGCCCTGGAAGGGGTCACCAGCTTTTCCACGGTGCCGCTGCGCGTGGCCACCTACGTGGGCCTGGTAACCGCGCTGGCGGCGTTCGGTTACGGGGTGTGGATCATCTTCAAAGCGCTGCTGTACGGCGATGCGGTGGCCGGCTGGCCAACGATGATGGCGGTGATCCTGTTTCTCGGCGGCACCCAGCTGATTGCCCTGGGCCTGATTGGCGAGTACCTGGGCCGGCTGTACCTGGAGTCCAAGCAGCGACCCCTGTACCTGGTGGATGCCTGGCTTCCTGCGGAACGGGTACAGTTGGGCGCAACCCAGTCAACCGGAGGAGTGCACGATGCGAACCGTCAGGCATCTGCTGGAGGTGAAGGGGCATGAGGTGTTTGCCATTGACCCGGACGCAGCGGTGATCGACGCGGTCCGGCTCATGGCAAGCAGGCAGGTGGGGTCGGTGCTGGTGATGCGCGGAAGCACCCTGGAAGGGATGTTTTCCGAGCGCGACTATGCGCGCAAGGTGGTGCTGGAAGGGCTGTCGTCAAAGACCACGCCGGTGCGCGACATCATGACCCGCGAGGTGGTCACCGTGGGCCTGGATGATCACGTGCCCCATTGCATGGAGATCGTGACCCGCCAGCGGATCCGCCACCTGCCGGTGGTGGATGCCGGCGGGACGGTGCTGGGCCTGGTGTCGATCGGCGACCTGGTCAAGGCGGTGATCGAAGACCAGCAGATCGAGCTGGAACAGCTGCACAGTTACATCGCGGGCTGAAGCTATTCGGCGTATTCCCCGCCGCAGCCGGCGTCTTCGCCGGGGCCGAGTTCCAGCGTGGCCAGCAGCGCCGCAGGTGGGGCGATGCTGGTCAGCGCCAGGGCGATCGCGCCGCGCACGCCGAGTCGTCCCATGTCCGGGCGGAAGCCGGGATCGGCGAAGGTGCCGTCGATCACCAGCGGCGAACGCAGGCTCAGCAGACTGCGGTCCTTGGGCCGCGGCCGCAGTTCCAGATCCAGGGTCTCCTGGTCCAGGTTGATGCTGCCTTCGCCGACGATCAATGTGTCGGTGGTATCGAAGGCGAGCGCCCGGGACTGCATCACGCCGTTCTCGACGCCGAAGTCGGCAAAGGCGCAGCGCACCGGAACCAGGCGATCGCCGGTGATGAGAAAGCGTAGCGCTTCGAAGATGTCGATCCCGGCCAGCTCCAGCACCAGGTTGCTGACCTGGCCGCTGCCCATGCCCACTGCCACGTCGCCGTTGGCACTGCCGAGCATGCCAGCCACTGAATTGCCGGTGCCGGCGAGAGAAATCTTCCCGCTGAGCGACCCCAGCGCGTCCTGCGCAGCTTCGGGCGTGGGGAACAGCTGTTGCAGTTCCAGCCCGCTGATGTCCGCATCCAGTCGGGTCTGGATGGTTTCCGCGCTCGCATCCATGTGGATGACCGAGTCGATCCGTCCGCTGGCCATGCCGAACGCCAGCGGCCGCAGCGTCAGCACCCCGTTGTCCAGCGCCAAGTGGGCATCCATGTTGTCCAGCGGCAGCACCGGCGATTCGATGCGGGTGGCGCGCAGGCGCACGTCGGCATCCATCGCCCGCAGCTTCTCCAGCGCGTAGGGCGTATCCGGCAGTACCTTGCCGGCGGCCGCGCGCTGCTCGGCGCGGGCCTCCAGTTCCGGATTGCTGGTGTCGTCCGGGCCCGAGGCCGGCGCCGCGCCGACCATGCCGGCCAGATCGTCGAAATCCAGCATCCCGGAGACCAGGTCGGCGGCGAAGTGCGGCCGCTCACCGCCCACGGTCACCGTCACCTCGCCGCCAAGGTCGCTGTCTCCCACTTCGCCGCTGAAGTCACGATAGGTCCAGACATTGCCCTCGCGGCCGAAGCGGCCATCCAGCGCATAGGGCGGCGTGTCGGGCAGGGCCACGCCCAGCAGCGGGTACAGGTCGGCCAGGTTTCCGCCGGACAGCTGCATCTGCAGGTCGAAGCGCTGCAGCTGGAACGGATTGAACAGCAGCCCGCGGGCATGGGCGCGGGTACGTCCGGCCCGGGCCTGGAGGTCGATTCCGTAGCCGCTTCCGCTCTCCTGCTGCTGCAGGTCGAGCAGCGAGGCGATCCGGCCCTCCATTTCGAACTCGTTGCCGCGCCACTGGCCGCTGCCTTCCACTGCGACCGGCGGGGCGTTTCCGGTACGTGTGGATTCACGGCTGTCCAGGGCAACTTCGATACGGGTGTCCTCAGCCGGATAAAGGAACAGCAGCTCGCCGCCTTCGATCCACAGACGCTCGATGCGTGCCGGCGGACCGTCGCCCGGCGGGCCGAACAGGTTCCAGTTGCCACCCTCCGGGCCCATCTCCAGGCGCAGGCGCGGATTGGACAGTTCGATGGCCGGAATCAGGGTCTGGCGCCGCAGCAGCGAGGGCAGGTGCAGGCGGATGAGGGCGCGATCGACGCGGGCCATCTCCGGCTCCGGTGACCAGTCTGCATTGCCCAGGTGCAGGGCATCGGCGCTGACGGTGATCGTGCGGCCCAGGTCCACATCCAGATCGCCGCCGATCTCGAAACTGCGCCCGGTCCGCGCTTCGACTGTGCGCTCCACCGGGCCCTTGAGCCAGTTCCAGTCCCAGATGAGCACAAGGACCAGCAGCGCGATCGCGACCGCGGCGACCGCGGTGCGCCACGGATGGTTGACGATGGCGGCAAGGGCTGCGGGCCGGGGGCGGGTGGGCGCTGGCATGGTGGGCCCGGCGGGGCCGGGCTGCTTGGGGGTCCGGCCCCACCATCGGCGGCGGCCGGTATAACCGGAGTGAACGCGTTGCCGGCGATTCAGCGCCGCTGGCGGATTACCCGGCCTGCCCGTCCGGTTCGCAGGCCAGGTTGCGCTCGCCGTTGGACTGGCTCAGCTCGATGAAATCGCCGTCGATGATGAAGCGCAACCCCACGTCGGACCAGGTGCGCGGCTGGCTGCCGGCCATCTCGCCCAGGCGGATGATGCGCCCGTCGCTGAGCCAGAGGCGGGCGACGCGTCCGTCGCGGACCAGTTCCACCCGGTTGCCTTCGGCGCAGGTATAGCTGGCAACCACGTCGCCATCTGCGGACAGCTCGGCTTCGCGCGCGGGGTCCGGTGCGGACGGAGCGGGTTCGGCCGCGGGCGCAGGGGGCTCCGCCTGGCAGGCAGCGAGCAGCAGGCAGGCGGGAATCAGCAGGCGCAGGGCGTTCATGGGGGCGCATCCGGCAGCGGGTGGAAGCTTCATGATAGACCCGCTGTCTTCAGGCCGGGGTCACGACCTGCGCCATCACCGCCACGTAGTGGCACCCGCTGCCGCCAATGCAGAACAGGTGCCAGATTGCGTGCGAATAGGGAATCGACTGGCGGTGGTAGAACACCGTGCCCAGGGTGTAGAACAGCCCGCCGGCCACCAGCCAGCCGAAGGTCCAGGCATCCAGCGAGGCCAGCACCGGCTTGATCGCTACCAGCACCAGCCAGCCCATGGCCACGTAGATAAGGGTGGACAGGCGCTTGAAGCGGCCGGTGAAAAACAGCTTGAACACCACTCCGGCCAGCGCCAGCGCCCAGATGGTGGCAAACAGGCTCCAGCCCCACGGCCCGCGCAGCCCGATCAGGGTGAACGGCGTATAGGTGCCGGCGATCAGCAGGTAGATCGCGCAGTGGTCGAACACCTTCAGCCGGCCCTTGAGCACGGGCTGCTGGAACGCGTGGTACAGGGTGGAGGCCAGGTAGAGCAGCAGCAGGCTGGTGGCGAACACGATGGCCGCGCCCAGCTGCCAGCCGTCGCCATGGATGGCGGCCAGGGTGATCAACACCGTGCCGGCCACCAGCGCCGCCAGGGCGGCGGCGCCGTGGGTGAAGGCGTTGGCGAATTCCTCGCGCTGCTGGCGCGTGGACAGGGAGAGGGCGGACATGGCCTGGCCTGGGTGGGAGCTGCCCGGCGATTATGGCCGTACGCGACCGTACTGTGTAGCCACCGGGGCCTCGCGGGCCCCGGGCTGTTATTCGGCGGTCATGTGGGCGTGTTCGCGGGTGGCGTCGAAGCGGATATCCGGCCAGCGTTCCTGGGCCAGCTGCAGGTTGACCCGGGTCGGCGCCAGGTACACCAGCTCGCCGGCCGCGTCGATGCCCAGGTTGACGGCGTTCTTGTCGCGGAACTCTTCCAGCTTCTTCTCGTCGTCGCAGTGCACCCAGCGGGTGGTCACCACGCCGACCTGTTCGAAGATCGCGTCCACGCCGTATTCGGCCTTGAGCCGGTAGGCGGCCACGTCGAACTGCAGCACGCCCACCGCGCCGAGGATCAGGTCGTTGCCCATCAGCGGGCGGAAGAACTGGGTGGCGCCTTCTTCGGACAGCTGGGCCAGGCCCTTCTGCAGCTGCTTCAGGCGCAGCGGATCGCGCAGCCGGGCGCGGCGGAACAGCTCCGGGGCGAAGCTCGGGATGCCGGTGAACGAAAGCTGCTCGCCCTCGGTGAAGGTATCGCCGATCGAGATGGTGCCGTGGTTGTGGATGCCGATCACATCGCCCGGCCAGGCTTCGGCCGCGATCTCGCGGTCGCTGGCCATGAAGGTCAGCGCGTTGGCCAGCTTCATGTCCTTGCCGCTGCGCACGTGGAAGGCCTTCATCCCGGCTTCGAAGCGGCCCGAACACACCCGCATGAAAGCCACGCGGTCGCGGTGCTGCGGATCCATGTTGGCCTGGATCTTGAACACGAAGCCGGTGAGCCGGTCTTCGTCCGGCGCCACATCGCGCCCGGTGGTCGGCCGCGGCTGCGGCGGCGGCGCGTGGCGGACGAAGAAGTCCAGCAGCGGCTGCACGCCGAAGTTGTTCACCGCCGAGCCGAAGAACACCGGTGTCTGGCGTGCGGCCAGGTATTCGTCCAGATCGAACGGGTGGCTGGCACCCTGCACCAGTTCCAGTTCGTCGCGCAGATTGGCCAGCGCCTGGGCGCCGATCCGCTGTTCCAGTTCCGGATCGTCGATCGACGGCAGGATGGTGGAGTCCTGGCGGGTGAACTTGCGCCCGCTCTCGTACAGGTGCACCTCGCCGGTCAGCAGGTGCACCACGCCCTTGAGGCCCTTGCCCATGCCGATCGGCCAGGTCACTGGCGCGCACTGGATGCCCAGCACGCTCTCCACCTCGTCCAGCAGTTCGATCGGCTCGCGGCCCTCCCGGTCGAGCTTGTTGATGAAGGTCATGATCGGCGTGTCGCGCATGCGGCACACCTCCATCAGCTTGATGGTGCGCTCCTCCACGCCGCGGGCCACGTCGATCACCATCAGCGCCGAGTCCACCGCGGTCAGCACGCGGTAGGTGTCCTCGCCGAAGTCGGCGTGTCCGGGGGTGTCGAGCAGGTTGACGATGTGCTCGCCGTAGGGGAACTGCATCACCGAGCTGGTGACCGAGATGCCGCGCTCCTGCTCCAGCTTCATCCAGTCGCTGGT
>DXCY01000054.1 GCA_019115725.1 Candidatus Luteimonas excrementigallinarum | reverse complement strand
CCGGATCCTGGATGCCGGGGTTGCCTTCCATCCGCACCAGCAGGCGGTCGCGCCACTCGGCCAGGTCATCGTAATCAGGCCCGCCCAGCACCAGCTGGTAGCGCTGCCCACGCGAGCTGATCAGGCCGCCGGGCACGTTGGCCCGCACCTCCACGCCCGGCAGGTCGACGAAGCTGTCGCGCACCGAACCCACCACATCGGCGGTGCTCTCCTCGCGCTCGCGCCAGTCCTTGAGGAACACGATCACCATGCCCGAGTGCATTTCCTCGGTGCCGCCCCAGCCGCGCGGCACGCGCGAGTTGGCGCGCTCGATCGGGCCATCGCCGCCCACGTAGTCGGCGAAGATCCGCTCCACGCCCTGGATCTGCGACACGGTGTAGTCAAAGCCCGCGCCTTCCGGGCCGTCCACGGAAACGAAAAAGCGGCCGCGGTCCTCGGCCGGCGAGAGCTCGCTGGGCACGCGCATGAACAGCACCACCGCGGCCACCATACAGCCCAGCATGGCCAGCGCCACCAGTCCGCCCAGGCGCCCCTTGGACACCGACACCATGCGCCCGATGCCGCGACCATAGGCGCTGCTGGTGCGGCTGAGCATGCGGGTGATCCAGGCGTTCAACCCGGTCGGCTTGCTCTGCGAACGCACCAGCTTGGAGCACATCATCGGGGTCAGGGTGAGGGCCACGAAGGCCGACAGCGCCACCGCCGCAGCCAGGGCCACGGAGAGCTCGCGGAACAGCCGCCCGCTGTTGCCTTCCATGAAGCCCACCGGCAGGAACACCGCCACCAGCACCGCGGTGGTGGCCACCACCGCGAACGCCACCTGCGCCGTCCCGCGCCGCGCCGCCACCAGCGGCGGCTCACCCAGGTCGGCCCGGCGCTGCACGTTCTCCAGCACGATGATGGCGTCGTCCACCACCAGCCCGATACACAGCACCAGCGCCAGCAGGGTCAGCAGGTTGATCGAGAAGCCGAAGGCGTACAGCGCGATGAACGCCGCCACCAGACACACCGGGACCGTCACCGCCGGAATCAGCGCCGCGCGCAGCTTGCCCAGGAACAGCCAGATCACCAGGAACACCAGCAGCATCGCCTCGCCCAGGGTCCAGTACACCCGCTCCACGGCAGCCTCGATGAACTGGGTGTTGTCCGAGGCCACGAAGATCTCGGTGCCCTCGGGCAGGGTTTCCTGGATCCGCACCGCCTCCGCGCGTGCGGCCCGGGCCACGTCCAGCGCGTTGGCGGTGGAGGTGCGCACGATGCCCAGGCCCACGTTGGGGATCGAGTTGCTGCGCATGTAGGAGCGGCGCTCACGCGGGCCGACCTCCACCTCGGCCACGTCGCCCAGCCGGACCACGTAGCCGTCGCTGCCACGGCGCAACGGCAGCGATGCGAACTCTTCCGGCGTCTGGTAGCCGCGCTCCACCCGCAGGGTGAAATCGCGGGTCTCGGACTCGATGCGGCCGGCCGGCAGCTCCACGTTCTGGGTGCGCAGCGAGGTTTCCACGTCGGCGGCGGTGATCCCGCGCGCGGCCATGGCGTCACGGTCCAGCCAGATCCGCATGGAATAGCGCTGGCTGCCGCTGAGCTGCACCCGTGCCACCCCGTCCAGCGCCGACAGGCGGTCCATCACGTAGCGGTCCGCGTAATCGCTCAGCTCCAGCGTATCCATGGTGGCCGAGCGCATGTTCAGCCACAGGATGGCGTCGGCGTCGGCTTCGACCTTGGAAATATCCGGCGGGTCGGCCTCGATCGGCAGGCGGTCGGCCACCCGGCTGATCGCATCGCGCACATCGTTGGCCGCGGCCTCGATATCACGCGAGATGTTGAACTCGATGGTCACGTCGGAGCGGCCGTTGCGGCTGCGCGACTGGATGGTGTTGATGCCCTCGATCCCGGCCAGCGCATCCTCCAGGATCTGGGTGATGCGGGTTTCCACCACCGCCGCCGAGGCGCCCGGATAGGTCACGTCGACCGACACGATCGGCGGATCGATATTGGGCATCTCCCGCAGGGTCAGGCGCATGAACGCCATCACGCCCAGGACCACCAGCAGCAGGCTCATCACCACTGCAAAGACGGGGCGTTTGATGGAGATATCCGAAATGCGCATCGACTGGGGGATCCGGGGGAAGCGGGAGGGGCGAAGCTAAAGAAGGGGGCTGCGGCGCGGGGCTGCAGGACCGGGGCCCGGTGGAAGCGGAGCCCTGGACTGGCGGCTACTGGATAACGGCGTCCTCATCCAGCGGACGGTCGTCACCGGACGACGCGGGCGATTCCTCGTAGGCGTCGGGGCTGACATCCACGATCTCCAGGCCGGGGCGCAGCTTGCCGGTGCCATCCACCACGATCCGGTCACCCGGCGCCAGCCCATCGACCACTTCGGCCCGGCCGGCCACGCGGGCCCCCACCTGGATGCGCACCTGTTCCACGGTCTGGTCATCGCGCACCCGGTACACGAACGTGTCGCGGCCCACCTGCACCACGGCGATCTCGGGCACCACCAGCGCCTCGCGCGCCGGACGGTCCAGGCGCACCCGGATCAGCATGCCCGGGCGCAGTTCGCGATCGGCGTTGGGGAAGCTGCCGCGCACGGTGACCGCGCGGGTGTTCGGATCCACCCGCGAATCGATCATCGCCACTTCACCGCCGAAGTCGCGGCCCGGCCAGGCCGAGCTGCGCCCGGTCAGCTGCTGGCCGCGGGCCAGGTGGGCCAGCTGCACTTCGGGCACGGGGAAGTCCACGTACACGCGGGAAATATCGTCCAGCGAAGCGATTTCGGTTCCCGGCTGCACCAGTGCACCGGGGCTCACCCGGCGGATCCCCAGCACCCCGGCAAACGGCGCGCGGATCGAGCGGTCACCGAGGTTGGCGCGGATTTCAGCCACCCGCGCGCGGGCCGCATCGCGGGTGGCGCGCTGGGTATCCAGCAGCGCGCTGGCGATCAGCTGCTGCTCGGCCAGCTGCTCCTGGCGCTGGAACAGCCGGTCGGCCTCGTTGGCCGAGGCGACCGCCGCATTCAAGGCCGCCTGCTGCTGGTCGCCGCTGAGGGTCACCAGCACGGCGCCGGCTTCCACCATGTCGCCGCTTTCAAAATGCACCTGCTGCACGGTTTCGCTGACCTTGGCGGTCACCACCACCGATTCGCGCGCGGCCACGGTGCCCAGCGCGTCGATGGTGTCGTTCCAGTGCTCATTGGCCACCAGCGCGGTGGTGACGGTGGCGGTCGCCACCTGCCTGCCACCACCCGGCGCCTCACTGCCCCCGCACGCGGACAGGGTGAGCCCGGCTGCCAGCAGAAGTACGGACAGGAACAACGGGCGGCGGGATCGGATCGGGGGAGTCTGCATACCTGGGGGAGGGAAAACGGCAACCCCACCGATTCTAGAGGCTTGACATGTCACCGCCCTGTGCCGTCAGGCACAGGCGGGCCTGCACCGGCCCTGTCAACCGATGGCCTGCCTGCACGTTACACTCGGGCCTGCCCCCCGCAGGCGGCGCTGTCGTCGCCCGGACTCCCCCCTGAACCGGAGCTGCCCCATGATCCACGAATCCATCCTGGATACGATCGGAAGAACCCCGATCGTACGCCTGCACCGCCTCGCCCCCGACCACGTCAGCCTGTACGCGAAGGTGGAAAGCTTCAACCCCGGCGGCTCGGTCAAGGACCGGCTGGCCCTGGCCATCATCCTCGATGCCGAGGAAAAAGGCCTGCTCAAGCCCGGCGACACGGTGGTGGAAGCCACCTCCGGCAACACCGGCGTGGCCCTGGCCATGGTGTGTGCGGCGCGCGGCTACAAGTTCGTGGCCACGATGGTGGAAACCTTCTCGGTTGAGCGGCGCAAGCTGATGCGTGCCTACGGCGCGCGGGTGATCCTGACCCCGGCCGCCGAGCGCGGTACCGGCATGGTGCGTCGCGCGCGCGAACTGGCCGAGGAACACGGCTGGTTCCTGGCCAGCCAGTTCACCAATGCCGCCAACCCGGCCTGGCACCGGCAGACCACCGCCGCCGAGATCCTGCAGGACTTCGCCGGCCGCCGGCTTGACCACTTCGTGACCGGCTGGGGCACGGGCGGCACCCTCACCGGCGTGGGCGAGGTGCTCAAGGTGGCGCGCCCAGGCGTGGAAACGGTAGCCGCGGAGCCGGCCAGCGCCGCGATGCTGCAGGGCCGCGACTGGGCCTCCCACAAGATCCAGGGCTGGACCCCGGATTTCGTGCCCGAGGTGCTCAATCCCGATGCCGCCGACCGGGTGGTTTCGGTCAGCGACGATGACGCCATTGCCACCGCGCGGCGGCTGGCCGCCGAGGAAGGCATCTTTACCGGCATCTCGGCCGGGGCCACGGTGGCCGCGGCGCTGCGCGTTGCCGAGGGTGCGGAAGCCGGCTCGGTGATCCTGGCGATGCTGCCCGATACCGGCGAGCGCTACTTCTCCACGCCGCTGTTCCAGGACGTGAACGAAGGCTCCGACGACGAGTGGCTCGCCGGCCTGTAGGTCGGCCCTGCGCGGCCGACGCGAGGGAGGCCGGGTCCCCATCGGGATGCATGACTCGCGGGACGTCGGGGGCGTAGCCCCGACCTGCGGCCACACTCCGGCGAGTGGCTCAACCCCGACCTACTGCCACGCTCCGGCGGGTGGGTCAGCCCTGGCCGTCCCACTCACCGAGGGCGGCGAGGCTGTTGGCGCGGGCGCGGCCCAGCAGGATCTCCTGGGCCTTGCCGGCTTGGCCGGCCGGATTGCCCGCCCACACCTTCAGCGCCGCCTGCTGCATGGCGCGGCCGTAGGAGAACGACAGCGGCCACGGATGCGGACGCAGGCGGTTCATCGCATCCAGGTGCGCGGTGGCATCCTCGTCCGACTGGCCGCCTGACAGGAACACGATGCCCGGCAGGATCGCCGGCACGGCCGAGCGCAGGCACATCAGTGTCGCCTCGGCCACTTCGTCCACCTCGGCCTGTTCCGCGCAGTCGCTGCCGGGCAGCACCATCGAGGCCTTGAGGATCGTGCCCTCGAACATCACCTGCTGGTTGTACAGCGCATCGAACAGGCCGCGCAGGGTGATCTCGGTCACCTCATAGCAGGACTCGATGTCGTGATCGCCGTCCATCAGCACTTCCGGCTCGACAATCGGCACCAGTCCCTGCTCCTGGCACAGTGCGGCGTAGCGGGCCAGGGCATGGGCGTTGGCATCGATGCAGGTACCCGACGGGGTGTCCTCGCCGATCCGGATCACCGCCCGCCACTTGGCGAAGCGCGCGCCCAGGCGGTAGGCCTCCTTCAACCGGCCGCGCAGCCCGTCCAGGCCCTCGGTCACCGTCTCGCCGGGAAAGCCCGCCAGCGGATGGGTGCCGGTATCCACCTTGATGCCGGGCAGGATCCCGGCGCCGGCCAGCACCTGCGCGAAAGACACGCCGTCCGCGCTGGACTGGCGCAGGGTTTCCTCGTGCAGGATCGCGCCGCTGATGTATTCGCCCAGCCCCGGCGTGGTCAGCACCACCTCGCGCCAGGCGCGGCGGTTGTCGCCGGAATTGGCTACGCCCACCGCTTCGAAGCGCTTGCCCAGCGTGGCCGGCGATTCGTCCAGGGCAATGATGCCCTTGCCCGCGGCCACCAGGGCCTGGGCGGTCTGTGCAAGATCTTCGATGCTCATGGGGGAGTGTTCCGGTAACGCCGGCGCGGCGGGCCGCCAGTATAGTCCCGGGCACCCGCCCCCAAGCCGGGCGCCAGGTCCGCCCCGATCTTCCCGGAGCGGTGCCAGGCGCAGGGCCTAGAGTTCGCCCAGCCCCTCGGCGCGGCCGCCCTCGCCCACCTGCAGCAGGCGCAGGGTGTTGGTGGCGCCCAGCGTTTCCATGTGCTCGCCGCTGGTGAAGATGACCCGCTCGCCGTCGCTCAGCAGCCCGTCCTCTACCAGGCGCGCCACGCTGCCGCGCGCCGCTTCGCGCGGGGTCTGGCCGCGGGTGTCGTAATCGATCGGGAACACATCGCGCATCAGCGCCATGCGCCGGCGCGCATCGGCGTGGCGGGAGAACGCATAGATCGGCGCGCCCGCGCGGAAGCGCGACAGGTAGCGGGCGGTGCCGCCGGACTCGGTCATGGCCACGATCGCCCGCACGCCGATGTGCTCGCTCAGGAACATGGCCGCCATCGCGATGGCCTGGTCGGCGCGCTCCATGTTGCCGCCGGTCTTGCCGAAATCCACGTCATGGGTGAACTGGCGCTCGGCACCCACGCACACCCGTGCCATGGCCTCCACTGCGCGCACCGGGTAGTGGCCGGCGGCGGTTTCGGCCGAGAGCATCACCGCGTCAGTGCCGTCGATGACCGAGTTGGCCACGTCCAGCACCTCGGCGCGGGTGGGGATGGGACTCTCGACCATGGATTGCAGCATCTGGGTGGCGGTGATCACCACCCGGTTGCGGGCCAGCGATTCGCGGATGATCTTCTTCTGCAGGCCGGGCAGTTCGGCATCGCCGATCTCCACGCCCAGGTCGCCGCGGGCCACCATCACCACGTCGCTGGCATCGATGATCTCGCCGAGGTTTTCAATGGCCTCGGCGCGCTCGATCTTCGACACCATCGAGGCGTCCGAGCCGGCGGCACGGGCAAGGCTGCGGGCCTCCTGCATGTCGGCCGCGCTGCGGCAGAACGAGACGGCGATGAAGTCCACGCCCAGCTCGGCGGCAAAGCCGATCCACTCGCGATCCTCCGCGGTCAGCGCGCCCAGCGACAGGCCGCCGCCCAGGCGATTGAGGCCCTTGCGGTCGGACAGCGGGCTGTCATTGAGGACGCGGGTGATGATGCGGGCGCCGTCGATCGCCTCCACCCGCAGCTGCACGATGCCGTCATCGAGCAGCAGCACGTCGTCCACGCCCAGGTCCTGCGGCAGCTGGGCGTAGCTCACGCCCACCTGGCTGGCATCGCCCGACTCCACCGAGCCGTCGGCCACCAGGTCAAAGCGCTGGCCGGCCTGGAGTTCCACGCGGCCCTCGCCAAAGCGGTCGATGCGGATCTTGGGGCCCGGCAGGTCGGCCAGGATCCCGACTTCCTTGCCCACGCGTGCGGCCGTCTCGCGGACCGCGGCAGCGCGGGCACGGTGCTCATCGCGATTGCCGTGGGAAAAGTTCAGCCGTACCGCGTCGACGCCCGCCTTGAACAGGGCTTCGAGCACGCCCGGCGCATCACTGGCCGGGCCGAGGGTGGCAAGGATGCGGGTACGGCGCTGGTGTACTGTCACATGCGGTCTCCGGTGATCGCCCGGAAACCTAGCACAAAGCCGCTCGCCTCAGCTGTCCGGCGAGCGCTGCTTGAGCGCCGCCACCGCAGGCAGCTGGCGACCTTCGAGGAATTCCAGGAACGCGCCGCCACCGGTCGAGATGTAGCCGATGTCGCCGCCAATGCCGTACTTCTCCACCGCGGCCAGGGTATCGCCACCGCCGGCAATCGAGAACGCATGCGACTTGGCGATGGCCCGGGCCACGACCTCGGTGCCACGACCGAAGGCGTCGAACTCGAACACGCCCACCGGGCCGTTCCACACCAGGGTGCCGGCCTGACCGATCAGCTCGGCATAGCGCTTGGCGGTGCGCGGGCCGATATCGAGGATCATCTCGTCCTCGGCCACTTCGTCGACCGGCTTGACCACTGCCTTGGCGTCTGCGGCAAAGGCCGTGGCCACCACCACGTCGACAGGCAGCGGGATGTCGGCATCCTGGCCTCGCGCGCGATCCAGGATTTCACGGGCGGTATCGATCAGATCCGGCTCGTGCAGCGACTTGCCCACCGGATGGCCGGCCGCGGCAATGAAGGTATTGGCGATGCCGCCGCCCACGATCATCTGGTCCACGCGGCCGCACAGGCTGGTCAGCAAT
>DXCY01000053.1 GCA_019115725.1 Candidatus Luteimonas excrementigallinarum | reverse complement strand
CACCGGCATGGGGCTGGAGCGCATTGCCGCGGTGCTGCAGGGTGCGCACAGCAACTACGAGATCGACCTGTTCCAGGCGCTCATCGCACGTGCCGCCGAGCTGACCGGCACCGCCGACCTGGACAACAAGTCGTTGCGGGTAATTGCCGACCATATCCGCGCCAGCGCGTTCCTCATCGTCGACGGCGTGCTGCCTTCCAACGAGGGGCGTGGCTATGTGCTGCGCCGGATCATCCGCCGGGCGCTGCGCCACGGCTGGATGCTGGGCGTGCGTGAGCCGTTCTTCCACCGTCTGGCAGAAACCGTCGATGCGCTTATGGGGGAGGCCTATCCGGAACTGCGCGCCCAGCGGGCGACGGTGGAGAAGGCGCTGCAGGCCGAGGAGGAGCGCTTCGCCGAGACCCTCGATGGGGGCATGCGGATCTTCGACGAGGTGGCCGGCCGCTGTGGCGGCGTGATTCCGGGCGCGGATGCGTTCAGGCTCTATGACACCTACGGCTTCCCGCTGGACCTGACCCAGGACATCGCCCGCGAGCGTGGCCTGGAAGTTGATCTGGCCGGTTTTGAGTCGGCAATGGAAAAGCAGCGCGAGACCGCGCGTGCCGCGGGGCGGTTCGGCGGCGGCACGGTGCTGCCGGCCGAGCTCGTGGCCCAGCTGCAGGCCACCGAATTCCTGGGCTATAACCAGGTGCAGGCGGAAGGCCTGCAGGTGCTGGCCCTGCTGCATGACGGACGGCCGGTGGATGCGATCCAGGCCGGCGATCAGGCGGTCGTGATCCTCTCCAGCACGCCGTTCTATGCGGAGTCGGGCGGGCAGGTGGGCGACACCGGTCAGCTGCTCGACCAGGGCATGGCTTTCCACGTGGATGACACGCGCAAGCTCGCGGGCCAGTTCCACGGCCACTTCGGCAAGCTGGAAAGCGGGGCGCTGCAGGTCGGGCAGAAGGTCTCCGGCGTGATCGACGCATCGCGCCGCGTGAGCACCGTGCTCAATCACAGCGCCACCCACCTGCTGCACGGCGCCCTGCGCGGCCTGCTGGGCACCCACGTGGCGCAGAAGGGATCGCTGGTGGCGCCGGACCGGCTGCGCTTCGACTTCTCCCACTTCAACCCGGTGACCGCCGGCGAGCTGGCGGAGATCGAGCGCCAGGTGAACCAGGAGATCCGTGCCAACCATGCCGTGGTGATCCGCGAAATGGGCATGCAGGACGCCATGGACGCGGGTGCGATCGCCCTGTTCGGCGAGAAGTACGGCGAGCGCGTGCGGGTGGTGCAGATGGGCGATTCGGTCGAGCTGTGCGGCGGTACCCACGTGGGCAGCACGGGCGAGATCGGCCTGTTCAAACTGGTTTCGGAAGGCGGCGTGTCCGCCGGCGTCCGCCGCGTGGAAGCGCTGACCGGACAGGCGGCCCTGGATCACGTTGCGGCCGGCGAACAGCAGCTGCAGCAGGCCGCAGGCCTGCTGGGCGGCACCGCCGGCGAAGTGGGCGACAAGCTGCGCGCGATGCTGGACCGGCAGAAGAAGCTGGAACGCGAGCTGGCTTCGCTCAAGGCGCGGGCGGCGACCGATGCCACCGCCGATCTGGCTGCCTCCGCGGTCGAGATCAACGGCGTCAAGGTGCTGGCTGCCCGGCTTGAAGGCCTGGACGCCAAGGCGCTGCGCGAGTCGGTTGACCAGCTGAAAGACCGGCTCAAGGACACGGTGGTGATCCTGGCCGGTGCCAGCGATGGCAAGGCGTCACTGATTGCCGGCGTGGGCGGAAGTGCGAGTGGCCGGGTGAAAGCTGGTGACCTGCTCAAGCACGTGGCCGGACAGATCGGCGGCAAGGGAGGCGGGCGTCCGGATCTTGCCCAGGGCGGCGGACCCGACGGTCCAGCCCTGGTGGAAGCCCTCTCGCAGGTAAACGAGTGGGTCTCAAGCCAACTTGGCTAGGCCCTGCGTTACTTTTTGCCTAGCTTCCGTGCCACCGCGACCGGTATCATTACCGTTTGTCGTTAACTGAATTGCAGACCGCATCAGGGGCAGGATTGCCCCGGTGAGTCGCTGGTGGATCTTCCCGCCAGTCCTTGGAGAGTTTTATGTTGATTTTGACGCGGCGCGTGGGAGAAACACTGATGATCGGTGACACCGTCACCGTCACTGTTCTCGGCGTCAAGGGGAACCAGGTCCGGATCGGGATCACCGCGCCGAAGGACGTTGCCGTCCATCGCGAGGAAATCTACCAGCGCATCCAGCGCGACGAAGCAGGTGGTGGTGCCCCGTCGGGCACCGAATCCTGAAAATGTTTGCCGCGAAGCGGCTGACCCGGTAAGATCCTGCGCCTGCCCGCAAAGCTTGCAGTGTGCGGGGATCGTTACGGAGAGTTGCCCGAGTGGCTGAAGGGGCTCCCCTGCTAAGGGAGTATAGGGTTTATAGCTCTATCGAGGGTTCGAATCCCTCACTCTCCGCCAGTTTCAAATGCTTCAGATGTAAAGTTTCATCGAAACGGGATTGACGTAAGCAACAAGACGTTTCATAATTCCGCTTCTGCGCCCGTAGCTCAGCTGGATAGAGCACCAGGCTACGAACTTGGGGGTCGGAGGTTCGAATCCTTCCGGGCGCGCCAATCCATGAAAGACCGGCCTTTGGCCGGTCTTTTTTTTGCGCGCGCAGCGGGTCTCGCAGTTTGAGATGCCGGCGGGGCATGATGGCGCGGGTTGAGGAACGGGGGTCTACAGGGACTGATGCACCAGCACGTACAGGAGCTGTTTGACGGGCCGATCGACATCGTCGCCGACATCCACGGCGAGATCGCCGCGCTCGACGCGCTGCTTGAGCGCCTCGGCTACACGCCCGATGGCCGTCACCCGCGCGGCTGCCGCCTGGTGTTCCTGGGCGACCTGGTGGACCGCGGTGCAGACAGCCCGGCGGTGGTGGAGCGGGTGGCCGACATGGTTGCCGCCGGTCGCGCCCAGTGCGTGCTTGGCAACCACGAGCTCAACCTGCTGTGCGAGGCGCCCAAGGAGGGCAACGGCTGGTTCTGGCCGGCGGAGTCGGACCATGACATCGCCATCGGCAAGTTCGCGGAATCGGCGCGCGTGACCGACAGCCAGCGGCGGCACTTCCTGCGCTGGTTCGACACGCTTCCGGTCGCGCTGGAGCGCCCCGATCTGCGGGTCGTCCACGCCTGCTGGCAGGGTGACACGGTCCAGCGGCTCCGGGATTCGACTGTGCCCGCGTCGGAGGCATACAACGTCTTTAACGAACAGGTGGACGACACCCTTCACCGCAGCGGCAAGTACGAACAGCGCACGCAGGAGCTTGCCGAGTGGGGCGGGCTGCTGGCGGATCCGGCGGCGACGGTGCCGCTGCTCCGCAGCCTGGCCGCGATCGACACCCTGCGCCAGTCGGGTCATCCGCTCCGGGCCGCCACCAGCGGCCTGGAGCGCCCGGCACCGGCCCCGTTCTACGCCTCCGGCAAGTGGCGCATGAACGAGCGGGTCGCCTGGTGGAAGGAATACGACGAGGCGCCCGCGGTGGTCTTCGGGCACTACTGGCGCTGGCCGCTCAGCGCCGAAGAAGCTGCCGCGCGGTCGCGCGGGCCCGACCTGTTCGCGGGAACGGAACCGTTCCAATGGCTGGGGGCACGGAAGAACGCCATGTGCATCGACTGGTGCGTCGGCCTGCGCTGGAAGGAGCGGCTGGAGGGCGCGAAGCGGTTTGAAGGGAAGCTCGGTGCGCTGCGATGGCCTTCGCGGGAGGTCGTGCTGGATTCTTGATCCTGAAGGTCCATGCGGTGATTGAACCGGTGCTTTCCCCGGCCACACCGGATGAGCCAACTCCAGAACATCGAAGCCATCGAAAAGCGCCTGTGGGGCGCCGCCAACCTGCTGGGCCAACTCGGGCCTGGCCAGCAACGAATACTTCATGCCCGTGATGGGCCTGATCTTCTTGCGCCATGCCTACAGCCGCTACCTGGCGGTGAAGCCGCAGATCGAGGCCGGGCTGCCGAGCCGCGGCGGCAAGACCCGGGCGCTGACGAAGGAGGACTTCGGCCAGCAGGGCGCGATCTTCCTGCGTTCCGAGGCCCAGTTCGACCACCTGGTGGGCTTGCCGGACTCCGCCGACCGCGCCGCCGCCATCATCACCGCGATGGAGGGCATCGGGGCCGACTACGAATCCCTGCGCGGCGTGTCGCGATGCAGTAGAGGATCTTCACTTCGGCACCCGATTCCTCGAACGCTTCCATGACGGGGTTGGAGGGCCGGCCTCGTGTCCGACCGCAGTCCGGGTTCCCGTTCTGGATTTTGCACAGTCCACGGTATCCACCATGCCCCCGGAAAGCCTATCGCCCACATCGGGATCAGTGTTCGCCGGAGCTGGGGCCGCCCTGAGGGGGCCGGTGGCCGGGGTCGAGTACCGGGGCAAGCTCATCGAGCTCGAGGGCCTGAGGGGGATCGCCATCCTCCTGGTGACCATCCACCACTTCTGGCCGGTGACGGGCGGTTTCTACGAACGCTGGTCGCCAGTGGCGCACCTGGGCTGGATCGGGGTTGATCTGTTCTTCGTGATCAGCGGCTTCCTGATCGGCGGCATCCTTCTCGACACGCGCAGCGACGAGCGCTACTTCGCCAACTTCTACCTGCGCCGCGTGCTGCGGATCTTCCCGCTCTACTACGCGGTGGTGCTGTCTCTGTTCATCGTCGTGCCCGGCGTGCAGGCGATCGTGCATGGCGTGTCCTGGTGGAGAACGGAGTTCATCCGCGAGTCCGGGAGCCCGGTCTGGTATCTGCTGTTCGCCGGCAACATCCGGGAGGCGATCACGGGCACGGAGCCGGCCTACTTCCTGGCGCCGCTGTGGTCGATCTCGATCGAGGAGCAGTTCTACCTGCTGTGCCCGCTGCTGGTCCGGCACCTCGAGATCCGCAACCTGAAGCGCCTGCTGGTCGGCCTTATGCTGCTGTCGCCGCTGTTCCGGTTCGCGATGTACCTGGCGTTCCCGGAGAACGAGCGCATCCAGTACCTCGCGACCATCTCCAGGTTCGACAACCTCAGCGTGGGCGTGTGGCTGGCGGTCATGGTGCGCTCGGGTATCCGCCTGCCGGGCCGCCCGCTGTCCATCGTGCTGGCGGCGCTGACTGCCCTCGGCGTGGCCATCTTCCTCAACGGCGGCTTCAACCGGGACACGTTCTTCTGCCGGATCTTCGGCTACAGCTTCCTCGCGCTGTACTTCTTCGTGGTGGTGGCATGGGCGCTGCGCCACAGGGGCAGCGACGCGTCGGCCGTGCTGCGGATGCGGTGGCTGGTCCATCTGGGCGGGATCTGCTACGGGCTGTACATCCTGCAGCGGCCGGCGGAGATCGCGCTGGTCAAGCTGCTCTCGCTGGCGTCCATCGACCTGTCTGCGTACGGGCTGCCATCGCTGCTGGCCAAGACGCTGTTCGCGGTGCTGGTCGCCCACCTGAGCTTCCGCCTGCTGGAGTCGCCCATCAACCGGCTGAAGTCCCGGTTCTCGTCGGCGCGGCATCCGCTCGCGCACGGCGATGATGGGACTGAACAGGCGCCTGCTGTGCCCCAGGTCACGGCCGCCACGTGATCGGCCGCCGGGTTCGCCGCATTGCCCGTCCGGCCGCGATTACACCCAGCTTTCCGCCCTGGTCGACGCGGCCAACCTCGAGCCGGGCGACCTCGTCCTCGTCGACGGCGGCACGACCTACAGCGGCAACATCATCGTCCGCAGCAACGACAGCGGGGCGCCCGGCAACCCGGTGACCTTCCGCTGGAAGGGAGTGGGGCAGTCGAACTGGCTGGACATGGGCACGATTCCAGGCCGATGGCCCGGCCGCGTGGACAGGTGCTGAACGGCTGTCGGCGCGCGGTGGTTTGATGGACGCCTCGATCCGGCGATACTGCACGCATGAACGCCGTTGCCGCGACCGAACTGGTGCCGCTGCTGGGTGAGCCCGAGCTCGACCGGCTGCGCCACGCGCGCAAGCTGCTGGAGAACCCGGGGCTGGCCGCGCAGCTTGCCAACGCCGTGGGCGCGCCCATGGAATACGTGATGGCCCGGCGGCTGCCGGCCTCTGTCACCAGGCTGATCGATACCACCACCCGCAAGGCGCTGGAGCAATCGCTGCGGGTGGCAACGGCAACGCTGCGCAAAGGCGATGGGCGCCCGGCCGCGCGGACGCGCACGCATGCCGTTGCCGCCGCGGCCGCCGGCGCCGCGGGCGGTGCGTTCGGGTTCGCCGGGCTGGCGGTGGAGCTGCCGATCACCACCACCATGATCCTGCGTTCGATCGCGGACATTGCCCGCAGCCACGGCGAGGATCTGGATGACCCGGCGGTAACGCTGGCGTGCTTCGAGGTGCTGACGATGGGCGGGCGCAGCGCGTCCGACGACGGCGCCGAGTCCGGCTACTTCGCCGCCCGCGCGGTGCTCGCCCACCAGGTGGCGGCGGCGGCGGAGTACATCGCGGCGCACGGGCTGGCGGCCAACGGCGGGCCGGCGATCGTGCAGCTGCTGGCGTCGATCGCCTCGCGCTTTTCGGTGAAAATGGGCCAGAAGGCGGCCGCCCAGGCGGTCCCGGTGGTGGGCGCGGTCAGCGGGGCAACCCTCAATACGCTGTTCATGCGCCACTTCCAGCGCATGGCCGAGGGGCATTTCACCGTGCGGGCGCTGGAGCGCAGCCACGGGGCGGTCGCGGTACGCAAGGCGTATGACGCGCTGGCCTTGTAGGAGCCTGCCCATGCATTT
The DNA here is from genome assembly GCA_019115725.1 of Candidatus Luteimonas excrementigallinarum. Taxonomy (GTDB): domain Bacteria; phylum Pseudomonadota; class Gammaproteobacteria; order Xanthomonadales; family Xanthomonadaceae; genus Luteimonas; species Luteimonas excrementigallinarum. Next base: position 4,237 of record DXCY01000053.1, on the reverse strand, counting down.
GCCCCGCCTGCTGTCCGCTTCGTTCCTGTTGCTGCTTCCCCTGCCGCTGCTTGCGGCCACCTACACCGTCGGCCCCTCGGGCCGTGATTACACCCAGCTCTCCGCCCTCGTCGACGACGTCGACCTTGAGCCCGGCGACGTCGTCCTGGTGGATGGCGATGCCACCTACGGCGGCGACATCATCGTGCGCGGCAGCGACCGCGGCGCGCCCGGCAACCCGGTGACCTTCCGCTGGGACCGTTCGGTGGGTTCGACCCGGCCGGTCCTGCAGGGTGGTTCCCACACCATCAAGTTCCAGCAGTCCAACCACGTGGTGTTCGAGGGCTTCGATGTCCGCGGCGGTAAATCGTCGTGCCTGTTCAGCGAAGCCCACGACGTGACCGTGCGCGACACCATCATCCGCGACTGTCCGTCGCACGGCATCCTTGGCGCGGACAACAACTCCGGCTCGTTCACGCTCGAGTACAGCGAGGTCTACAACTCGGGCGCCGGCACCCATCGCCACCCGATCTACATGCAGTCCGATCAGGTCGCATACCCGGGCTCGGTGTTCCTGATGCGCTTCAATTACGTGCACAGCGGCAATGGCGGCAGCCTGCTGAAGAACCGGCACGAGCGCGCGCTGATCCATTACAACTGGTTCGAGGGTTCTGCCTATCAAGAGCTCGAATTGATCGGTCCCGACTGCGAGACGCAGCAGCCTGGCTGGTCGCCCGGCCTTCGGCGCGAGGATGTCGACCTGGTCGGCAACGTCATCGTCCATACCTCGAACTGGCGGAACGCGATCCGCGCCGGTGGCGACCTCAACGGGCGCAACCAGGGACGCCTGAGGATGGTCAACAACACGATCCTGTTCACCAGGCCGGGCGCCGCCAACGCGGTCCTCGTGCAGCTGGGCCAGGGCTCGGTGGAAATGCACAACAACGTGGTGTACCAGACCGGTGCCGGAGCCGCCCCCAACATCCTGCGCGTGCATGAGGCGTCCGAAGTGAAAACGCCCTACTGTGCGCCCACCGGCAGGGAGCCCTGGTCGAGCGGCCGCAAGGTGGCCGGGTCGAACAACTGGGTGCAGGATTCGGCGGCCCTGGTGCCTGCCGAGCTGGCCAACACCTACCGGGGCACGGACCCCGGGCTGGAGAACATCGCGCGGTGGAAGCTGCGTCCGCTGGCCACCAGCGCGCTGCTGGCTGCGGGCAACCCGTCGCCCGCAGCTCCCGCCGGTTTCCCGTTCCCGTCACCGCTGCCGCTGCCACAGTTCGATGCGCCGCAGCGGGTGAAGATGGCCATCGGTGCCGAGGTGGCCCGCGGGAGCGGCACGGGGATCGCCGTTGGCGCGTTCGAGAGCTCCGCCGATGGTGGCGCTCCCGTACGCTGAGCCGGCAAGGAGCGGGCCTCAGTCCTCGCGGCTGGCGAGGAGCAGCGGATAGGGCGCCACGTCCACGACTCCCATGGCGCTGCCGGCCACCTCGCACAGCCCGTTGAGCACGTCGATCACGTTCTTGCGCGCTTCGAAAGGCGGGTCGTAGAACGCGCAGCGGGTCAGGATCCGGAAGCCGTGCCGCTCGAGCAGGGCGGCCGCCTCGGCGGCGTCGTGGTGGCGGACGCCGGGGCTTGGGTGGCGTCCACGTTTCCGCTGCCCGCTCAGCCGCTTCCAGACCCGAGGCAGGAACTGCGATGTCTTGGTGGCGATGACCAGCCTGCCACCCGGGCGGAGCACGCGGCGGATCTCCGCCAGGTAGGCGTCGTCGTCGGGCACGAAGGGCAGGACCACGATCGACAGCACGATGTCGAAGCTGGCATCGGGAAAGTCGAGTCCGTCGGGACGGCACACGTCGAAAGGCAGCGGCGCGTACTGGCTGCGCGCGAAGTCGACGCGGCGCTGTTCAACGTCGACGGCATGGATGTCGGGGTGGGTGCGCGACGCCTGCCAGGCGATGTCGCCCCAGCCGAAGCCGTAGTCCAGAACCCGCCCGGGCGGGAGCGTGCGCAGCAGCGACAGCACGGCGTGGTGGCGCCTGCGCTGATGGGGGTCGAGCGGCGCATCGCGATGGAAGTGCGCCGGGACGTCGGCGAATCCGGTGCAGGTGTGTTCAGGCGTCATGCGCTTCCTGGTTGATCGGTGGGTGACCCACGGATAAACGCCATTGATGCCGCGATGCGGCCTTCGCTTCATCGGCCGTCCGGTCGGAGTGCCGACCTGCGTTGTGGGAGGGGAAGGGGCCAGTGCCCCGGAACCCCCGACGGACATCTACTTGCGCCTCACATCCACTCCCCCGATTACGTTCAAGACCACGCTGTTTCCGACGAATGGCCGAATCCGACTGTGAGTCGATGAACGTCCTCCACCTGACCTTGTCCTACAGCAACGGCGGAAGGCGGGAGGCGATCGCGACGCTCGCCGAAGGCCTCAGCGGCCTTGGCGTCGGCAACCACCTCGGGTGCCTGGAAGAATTCGGCTGCGGGCCGGACAAGCGCGCCATGTACGCGGGCAGCTTTAACCTGGACCGCAAGGGGGTGTTCGACCTGGGCGCGCTGCGGAGGCTGTCCGCCTATTGCCGCGAACAAGTGATCGACGTGGTGCACGCGCACGATGCGGCCAGCGCGACGATGGCGGCGCTGGCCATGCCGTGGCGCGGACCACTGCTGCTGATGACCTTCCACCGCAGCCGCAGCTTCGAGACCGCGCGCTTCCGCGATCGCTTGCGCAACGCCGTGGTTGGCCTGCGCGTGGGCGCGGTGGTGACCGCTTCCGAGGAACGCCGCCGGCACTACATCGAGCGCAACTATGGCGCGACGAGCAAGGTGTCGTGCATCCCGCTGGGCATCGACCTGGCCAGGTTCGCTCCGGACCCCGAGTTGCGCGCGCGCACACGCCGCGTGGTAGGGGCGGAGAATGGCACGCTGCTGGTCGGTACCGTCGGGCACTTTGGCGTCGACAAGGGCGTGGACCTGGCGATCGGCGCGTTCCAGGACTTCATGCGGCGCAGACCGGAATGCGACGCGCGCATGGTCGTGCTTGGGCACGGCACCCCCGCGGAGTCGGACGCCCTGCACGCGCTGGTTGCGCCGGAGTTCGTCGACCGGATCGTGTTCGCCGGCTTCCAGCCCGACCCGGAGGCCTGGTTCCCGGGCTTCGACGTGTTCCTGCACGGCGCCCGGCGCGAGGCCTTTGGCCTGGTGCTGGCCGAGGCGCAGGCCTGCGGGGTGCCGGTGGTGGCGGCCAGGGTCGGGGGCATCGCCGAAGTCGTCGTCGACAGTCAGACCGGGTGCCTCGCGCCTGTGCCCACGATGGATGCGCTGGCCGGGGCGCTCGATGATCTCGCGTCGAATGAAGCCGTGCGCCTCACGTATGCGAGCCGCGCGGTCGAGCATGCGCGCCGGCAGTTCAACCGGTGCCGCTATGCCGAGGACTACCTGCAGATCTACCAGCGCCTGGAGGCCGACAGCGGGAGGAAATGCATCCATGCCGACACTTGAAGACAGCAGCCGACTGCGAACCGCCGCCACGCGGCTGCTCTGGCTGTGCGCGCTGGTCGTGCTGCCGGGGATCGCCAGCTGCAGCAGCGTGGGCAACGGGGAGGGTGAACAGGCGGCGGCCAACGAGCAGTCCGCGCCGCCGCCGCGCACCATACGCCTGACGCCCAATGCCGAAGTGGGCGATCGTGAACTGGTCAGTCTCGGCATCCCTTTCGCGCCCGGCGAACTGGTCGACGCCTCGCGCGTGAGCATCGTCGATGCCGACGGCGCCGAAGTCCCGGCCTTCGTGAAGCCCACCCTCCGCTGGCACTGGCTCGACGGGAGCATCCGCTCGGTCAAGGTCCAGTTCTTCGCCGACCCGGGCGCGGCGTACGGGTTCCGCATCGACGGCTACCGCACGAAGTCCATCCCCGAGGAGCCATACGACCGCGGCACGCGGCCCGGGAAGATGGACGCGCCGGTGCCGCGCGTGATCGCCACGCTCGATCCGCAATGGCTGGTCCACTCCCGTGTCGCCGGCCCGCAGCTCGTCCATGACGGCAAGCGGCGCTACGACCGCTACGTCGACCGGCAGTGGAGCTGGGCCAGCGATCTGCCCTACGTGGGCCAGCATGCGTTCCTGTTCGACCGTGCGTCGGTGGTCGGCCTGCAGTACGTGCGCAACGGGCGGCCCGAGCACTTCGCCGAATTCTACAACTCCGCAACCTTTTACCTTTCGAAGATCAAGACGGCCGGCGGCGGTGGCGGCTGGCCGGAGTGC
>DXCY01000052.1 GCA_019115725.1 Candidatus Luteimonas excrementigallinarum | reverse complement strand
CGGCTCACCCACGTGACGCACGAACTCGCCGGTGAAGCCGTCATAGACCACCAGCCGATGGGTGGACTTGGCGGTGGCCAGCACCAGCACATCGCCATCCGGACTGCTCCAGCTGGCGACTGAGTCGATGTTGTCGTCCGGGGTCATCGGCGTGGCGAACGCCTCGTTCACCAGCACGGGGCCGAGGGCGGCGCTGTCAGCCGTGTCATCAGCGCCGGCGGGAGTCGCCACCTCCTGTTGGGCACAGGCGGCCAATGCAAGGGCCAGCAGGCTGACGCCGGCCAAGCGCCACCCTCGCGCCGGGGAACGGCTGCCGCAAGCGAAGGACGGGGTAGCAGGTAGGGAGAAGCGGCAGATCGTCATTAGTCTGGTCACAAAGGTGTTGGAAAAGCGGCGATTGTCGCCAGCGCATGTGTCCATCCGGTTACAGGCCAGCCGCTGCGCTGTAAACGAACTGCAGCAATTCGGTCATGGGGCGGCAATCAGCGCTCACGACCATATGCGGCGATCCGCGATCGCCTGCGACCGCGGTTCCACCTGTCCGTTACCAGAGTAGTCAATGACCATCCAACGCTCACTGATCGCTGCCGCCATTGCTTCGGCGCTCGCGTTCGCCGCTGCTGCCCCTGCCCATGCCGAGCCCCAGGCGGCTGCCCTGGTCGGCGAAGCCGTCTCCGCCGGCACCATCGTAGGCCGGGTGCGTGAATCCTCGGTTGGTGCATCGCTTGATGGCGCCATCGTCTCGCTCAACGGCGAGCAGGTGGCCGTGACCCGCCGCAACGGCGAGTTCCGCATTGCAGGCGTCGCGCCAGGCGTGCACACCGTCACTGTCGATTATCTCGGCTACCACAGCGTGGACACCCAGGTGGAGGTGCCCGCCCACGAAGGCGCCCGCGTCGAGATCAGCCTGTACAGCACCGTTGCGGCTGCCGACGCCGTCGACTTCGGCACCGTTGAGGTCCGTGCCACCCGCGATGCCAACGCGCAGGCCCTGAACCAGCAGCGCGCCTCCACCAACTACATCAACGTAGTGTCAGCCGACCTGCTGGGGCAGTTCCCCGACAACAACATCGCCGAGTCCACCCAGCGCATCCCCGGCGTGTCGATCGAGCGCGACCAGGGCGAAGGCCGCTATGTGACCGTGCGCGGCGCGCCCAAGGAGTTCACCACCGTCTCCATTGACGGCGTGCAGCTTGCCAACCCGGACGCGGAAAGCCGTGGCGTTGAGCTGGACACCATCCCGGCCGACGTGATCGCGGCGCTGGAAGTGACCAAGGCGCTGACGCCCGACATGGACGCCGACGCCATCGCCGGCAACATCAATATCCGCACCCAGAGCGCATTGGACCGCGACGGCCTGACCCTGCGTGCCTCGGCCGCCATGGGTGAATACGAGCTGGGCAGTGGCGACAACCAGCGCTACAACGCCACCATCGGCAACCGCTTCGGGCCGGACGACAACATCGGCATCCTCATCGCCGCCTCGCGCAGCAAGCAGGAGCGCTACACCGACAACGTGGAAGCGGTGTTTGACGACTTCGATGGCGAGATCATGCCGGCGGAGATCGAGATCAAGGACTACGAGGGCACCCGCACCCGCACCGGCCTGACCGGCCGCTTCGACATCCGCATCAACCCCGAGAACCTGCTGTACTTCATCGCCTCGGACTCCAACTTCAAAGACCGCGAGTTCCGTGACGCCATGGCCATCGAGCTGGAGCGCCACGAGCCCGGCTCGGGCGAAATCACCGGCGTGGCCGGCCGCGCCACCTTCGACAAGGAACTGCGCGAGCGCACCTACGACAAGACCATCCGCACCTACAACCTGGGTGGCGAGCACTGGATCGGCGACCACTGGAAGCTGGACTGGCAGGCCGCGCAGAGCAAGGCCGACAAGACCACCAGCCCGCGCATGCAGTACATCTTCCGCTCGCAGGTCCGGCCGCGCATGGCCTACGACTACAGCAACCCGGACTTCCCGGTCTGGAACATCCTGGACGTGGCCGACGCGCCGGCCAGCGGCGTCAACCTGCCGGAGGACTGGTACCAGTTCCGCCGCCTCAACGACCGCTACGAGTACAGCGAGGAGAAGGAAAACAGCTTCCGCATCGACCTGACCCGCGAGCAGAACTTCCTCGGCGAGATGGGTGACATCAAGTTCGGCCTGCGCGCCCGCCAGCGCGACAAGCTGTTCAACGACGAGCGCCACCGCAACGGCGAGGGCGATGACTTCGACGCGCTGGGCATCAACTATTCGGACATGCTGTGCGACAGCTGGTCGAACAACTTCGATTACTTCCTCACCGGCCGCCGGTTCTGCCGCGACATCTTCAGCAACTACGCCGGGCCGCTGCGCGCCAGCAGCAACCACGAGCGCCTGCTGGAAGACTCGATCACCGGCGACTACCAGGCCTCCGAGGATGTCTACGCCGGCTACGTGCGGGTCGATGCCACCTGGGACAAGCTGACCCTGCTGGCCGGCGCGCGCTACGAGCGCACCGAGCTTGAAGGCAGCGCCACCGAGTTCAACGAGGACACCGAGGAGTTCTCGCCGCGCCATGCCAGCCGCAGTTACGGCCACTTCCTGCCGAGCGTGCACCTGCGCTACGAGTTCGACCAGGACACCATCCTGCGCGCCTCGTACTCGACCGGCCTGAACCGCCCCGACTTCATGCACACCGCGCCCTACCGGATCCGCGGCGAGCGTGACTGGGACGACGTGTCGGTAGGCAACCCGAACGTGAAGGCGGCCTACGCGCACAACTTCGACGTGTCCTACGAGCGCTACCTGCGCCCGCTGGGCCTGGTGTCGGCCGCGGCTTTCTACAAGCGCATCAACGATCCGCTGTTCGTGGCCAGCAGCACCGTGGTGTGGGAAGACGTGGTGATGGACGACGGCGAGGTGCGCGACATCCGCCAGGAAGTGACCCGTCCGGAGAACGGCGACAAGGGCAGCATCTACGGCCTGGAACTGGCGTGGCAGCAGAACTTCGATATGCTGCCGGGTGCGTGGAACGGCCTGGGCGTGTACGCCAACTACACGTGGGCCAAGTCCAAGGCGGAGCTGCCGTTCGGCCTCGGCGAAACCGAGCTGCCGGGCACCTCGCGCCACAACTACAACCTGGCGCTGACCTACGAGAAGGCCGGCTTCAACGCCCGCCTGGCGTACAACCACCGCTCGGAGTTCATCCAGGAGTTCAACATCACCAACCCGGACCTCAACATCCTGTGGGATGGTCGTTCGAGCCTGGACTTCACCACCAGTTACCGGTTCGACAACGGCATCAGCCTGTTCGGTGAGGTCAACAACATCAACGACACCCGCCAGGTCCGCTATCAGGGCCAGCGCAACCGGGTGCTGGAGATGGAAGGCTTCGGCCGCTCGTGGCTGGTGGGCGTGCGCTACGACTACTGATCCGCGATACGTCGGGAGTCAAAGCAAGGGGGCCGGTTGATCCGGCCCCTTTTTGGTGCCCGCTGATAGGCCGCCGGGGCGCCGGGCGGGGGTGCCCTTCAGGCTCCATGTCCCCCGGCGTCGGCCTGCGGCCGCCACCTCCTCCTTTACTTACGCCTGAAGGGCACC
>DXCY01000051.1 GCA_019115725.1 Candidatus Luteimonas excrementigallinarum | reverse complement strand
CCCGGGCGCTGCACCGCCGCCGGCGTCTTCATACGTGCGGACAGCATCGGGATCAGGCTCACCGCCACCAGCCACGAGGCCAGCAGCGACACCGAAATGGTGATCGCGATCTGGGCCATGAAGATGCTGATGTTGTTGGTTTCGCCCAGCAGGTTGGGCAGGAACACGATGCAGTGGCAGATGGTGCCGGCAGACAGGGCAATGGCCACGTTGCGCGTGCCCACCACCGAGGCCCGCCACGGCTGGCCCGGCATCTTTTCCCGCTCCTGGTAGATGCTTTCCACCACCACCACGGCGTTGTCCACCAGCATGCCCACGGCCAGCAGCAGGCCCATCAGGCTGAGGACGTTGAGGGTCACGCCGAAGAAGTGCATGAAACCCAGGGTCATCACGAAGCAGATCGGGATCGCGAGGGTGACCATCAGCGTGGATGGCCAGTGGCGCAGGAAGAAGAACAACACCACGATCGAGAGCAGCAGGCCGATCGCGCCGGCTTCGGCCAGCTCCAGCAGCGAATCGGTGACCTCGTCGCCCATGTTCTGGGTGACCCGGAAATCAATGCCGCGCAGGGCCGGGTTCTCACGCGCCTGCTCGAGCGCGGCCAGCGCCAGGCGCGAAACTTCGACCAGGTTGGCGTCCCGCTCCTTGAAGATCTCAAGGCCCACCGCCGAGCGCCCGTCCAGGCGCCTGCCGTAGTCCATGCGCGAGGGTTTGAAGCGGACATCGGCCACATCGCCCAGGCGCAGGCCACGCTCGTTGAGCGGCAGGTCGCGCAGCTCCTGCAGATCGCCGATTTCACCAATCGGCTGCACCCGCAGGCGCTGCCCGCCGTCTTCGATCAGCCCGGCGGATACCGAGAAGTTCACCGTCTGCAGGCGCGATGCCAGCGCGTTCAGTTCCAGCCCGTGGGCACCGAGCCGGTCGGGATCGATCGCGATCTCCACCTCGTTCGGCGGCGCGCCGCTGATCTCCACCCGGGCCACGCCGGGCACGCGCTCGATGCGCCGCTTGAGCTGGCGGTCCAGCAGATCGTAGGCGCCGGTGAGGTCGGTATCGGCGGCCATGCGCACCCGCAGCACCGGCTGATCGCTGGTGGACCATTTGTGCACGAAGTAACGGCGGAAATCGTCCGGCAGATCACCGCGCACCGCGTCCACGCGCTCGCGCGCTTCCGAGGCGGCAATTGCGGTATCGCGTTCCCAGTCGGAAAACTCCAGGAACACGCCGGCGCCGTCGGCGGTGGCGTTGGACTGCATCCGGCGGATGCCGGACATCGTGGCCAGCGCCTCCTCCACCGGACGCAGCACGTTGCGCTCCACCTCTTCCGGCGTCGAGCCCGGATAGGGCAGCTGCACGTAGAGGAACGGCGCCGACACATCCGGCAAGGCTTCCAGCGGCAGGCGGAACGAGGAGATCAGGCCCACCACGAACAGCGATACGAACAGCATCACCGTGGTGACCGGCCGCTTCAGGCTGAGCTCGGCGACGCTCATGCGGGCTGCCGCTCAGCGTCGCCGCCCTCTTCCGCCGCGGCCCCCAGGCGCGCCCGCCGCCCGCGCTCGGCATACCAGGCGTCACCACGGCGATCGAGCAGGTCGTACACCACCGGGATCACCAGCAGGGTCAGAAGGGTCGAGACCAGCAGGCCGCCGATCACCGTGATCGCCATCGGCGAGCGCACCTCGGCGCCCTCGCCGAACGCCAGCGCCAGCGGCAGGAAGCCGAACAGGGTGCTCAGCGTGGTCATCGCGATGGGCCGCAGGCGCGATCGCGCCCCCTCAACCAGGGCATCGCGCTTGGCCACCCCGGCCTCGCGCAGCTGATTGACCTTGTCGATCAGGATGATTGCGTTCTTCACCACCAGGCCCACCATCAATATCAACCCGATGAACACCACCACCGAGATCGTGTTGCCGGTGACCAGCAGCGCCAGCACCGCGCCCACCAGCGCCAGCGGGATGGTGAACAGGATCACGAACGGATGCAGCAGCGACTCGAACTGCGAAGCCATCACCAGATAGACCATGAAGATGGCCAGGGCGAAGGCGAACAGCAGCGAGCGGATCGATTCGGACAGCTCCTCGCCCTGCCCGCCGATGTGCATGGCAATGCCCGCGCCCAGTGGATCGGCAGCCACCATCTGCTGTACTTCGGTAACCGCAGTGCCCAGGTCGATGCCGGCCAGGTTGGCCGACACCATGGCTACCCGTCCCTGGTCGGCGCGATGGATCTCGCTCGGCCCCACCGTGGCCACCACATCGGCCACGGCTGCCAGGCGGACCGGCCGGGCGGCCCCGGGGTTGACCACCAGGTTGCGGATCCGCTCCACCGAATCGCGCTCGCTTTCCTGGGCCCGCACCAGCACGTCGATCTTGCGGTCGCGGAAGTTGTAGCGAGTGGCGACCTCGCCACGCACAGAGCGCACGACGGCGTCGGCAATCTCGCGCGTGGTCAGCCCCAAAGCGCCTGCACGGTCCTGGTCGAACAGGATCTGGATTTCCGGCGCGCCCTGTTCCCCGGTGGATTTCACGTCGGCATAGTTGGGGTTGGCCCGCAGCATGGCAGCCATTTTCTGGCCGGCCGCGGCCAGCTCATCCAGGTTCTGCCCCTGCAGCTCGATTTCCAGCGGCGTGGAAAAACTGAACAGTGCGGGCCGGCTGAAATCCACCTGCACGCCCGGATAGGCGCCGATGGTCTCGCGCAGCCGCGCGGTCAACTCCGCCTCCAGGGCGCGGCTGCCGCCGCCGGCCATCACCACGCTCAGCTTGCCCACGTTCTCGCCACTGTCGGTCGGACTGGCGTCCAGCCGCGTGCCGGTGCCGCTGACGCCAAACAGCGCCTGGATACCGGGATCCCCGGCATGCCGGGCCTGCACCTCGCGCACCACCCGGTCGGTTTCCCGCAGCGGGGTGCCCGGGGGCAGCTTGATGGTCATTTCAAACCGGTCCTGGGCCAGCTGCGGGATCAGATCGGTGCCCAGCATTGGCACCGCCAGCAGCGACAGCACAAACGCACCGGTGGCGATCCCGAGCACCAGCGCCGGCCGTGCAAGCGCGCGCGGCAACATCCGCAGGTAGCGCTCTTCGGCGTGGTCATACACCCGCATGGCCGCACCGCTGGCCCGGCCCGCGATCGGCGACACGATGGCAGTCAGCAGGCGCCAGACGCGTACCACCACCCACGACACTGCCAGCGTGATGGCCCGCACCACGGACGCCGCCAGCCTGCCAATCGCAGCAAAAGGCTTCTGCCACAGGCGCTTCGGGCGCCACGGCTGGCGCGCCGGCTCTTCCGGAAACGCCAGCGGCGGCCGGCCCTTGAGCGAGCTGAGCATCGGAATCAGGGTCACTGCCACCAGCAACGACACGCCCACCGCAATGGCGATGGTCAGCGCCTGGTCGCCGAACAGCTGGCCGGCAATGCCCTCCACGAACACCAGTGGCAGGAACACGGCAATGATGGTGAGCGTGGATGCCACCACGGCCATGCTGACCTCGCGGGTGCCTTCGATGGCCGCCGCCAGGATGCCCAGCCCGCGCTCACGCGCCTTGGCAATGCTTTCCAGCACCACGATGGAATCATCCACCACCAGGCCCGCCGCCAGCGCCAGGCCGCTGAGCGACATGACGTTCAGGCTCAGCCCCAGCTGGTCCATGAAGAAGAAGGTGGTGATGATCGAAATGGGCAGCGACAGCCCCACCACCAGCGTGCTCCAGCCGCTGCGCAGGAACAGGAAGATGATCAGGATCGCCAGCGCACCGCCCACCACCGCATCCACTTTCACGTCGCTGATCGCGGCGCGGATGAACTTGGCCTGGTCATCCACAACGGTCAGGTGGATATCGGCCGGCAGCCGCTCGCGGACCTGCTGGATGCGGGCGTGCACGGCATCGGCCGTGGCCACCGTATTGGCATCGCCTTCCTTGTAGAGCGCCAGTTCCACCGCCTCGCGCCCGTCCAGGCGGATGATCGCCTCGCGTTCCTTATAC
>DXCY01000050.1 GCA_019115725.1 Candidatus Luteimonas excrementigallinarum | reverse complement strand
GAGATCAGGTCGGGGACCAGCACGTAGTCGGCGGCGCGGATCTGGCCACGGCCGATGTTGGATCCGCCGCGCAGGTCGCCGGAGGCAGCCAGGTCGCGCTCGGCCTGCATGCGCTCCATGCCGCGGCCGCGATCAACCAGATCGAAGCAGCGCGAGCGGTTCACGAACAGCTTGATCAGCGCCGAGGGCGAGGACAGCTGTTGACCGGTCCACCAGTTGCGGCCAGGCGGTTCGTCCACCGCGATTGCCCCCAGACTGCGGCTGCAGACCGGGATCTCGGCGGTGCGCTGGGCACGCTCGGCCTGGGCGCGCTGCGCGTCTGCAGGGCCGGGAAGCAGGAGCCCGCCAAGCAGGGCCAGCGGGAGGGAAATCCTCAGCAGTGTTGTCATGGTGTCCGGAGATCGGTAGCGAAGGGATATCCCCTGTAACGCCGTTTGACGCCGCCGACGGACAGCCGTGGGGCAGCTATTCCTGCACCAGTTGCCTCACACCCACCAGAACCTGACCAGGTGGAAAAACACCGGCGCCGCGAAACACACCGAGTCCAGGCGGTCGAGCATGCCGCCGTGGCCTTCGATCATGTGTCCCCAGTCCTTGATGCCGCGGTCGCGCTTGATGGCAGACATCACCAGGCCGCCGAAGAAGCCCATCAGGTTGATGACCAGGGCCAGCAGCGCCGCCTGCCAGGGCGTGAACGGGGTGATCCACCACAGTCCGGCGCCCAGCACCGATGCCGAGGCCACGCCGCCCACGAATCCTTCCACGGTCTTGGAGGGGGACAGGTTGGGTGCGATCAGCCGCCGCCCGCACAGCTTGCCCCACACGTACTGGAGCACATCGGAGGACTGCACCACGATCACCAGGAATGCGATCAGCAGCAGGTTGCGGCCCTCGTAGCCGGCGATCTCCAGGTTGAGCAGCGCCGGCACGTGCGAGATGCAGAACACGCTCACCATCAGGCCCCACTGCACCTTGGAAGTGCGCTCCAGGTAGCCGGTGGTGTCGCCGCCGATGGTGGAAAGGATTGGAAGGAACAGGAAGGCGTACACCGGGATCATGACCGCGGACATGCCATACCAGTCGCTGTACACCAGCCAGTACTGGTAGGGCAGCACCACGTAGAACGCCACCACCAGCGCCCAGTAATCCCCGCGCCGGGTGGGCGTGAGGGTGATGAATTCGCGCAGGGCGAACAGCGAGATCAGCGCGAACAGCAGCGTCACCCCGATCCGCCCGCCGAGGAAGGCCAGCCCCACCACCGCCGCCATCACCCACCAGGCGCGGATGCGGGCCACCAGGTTGTCCAGCACCGCGCTGGGGCCGTCGGTGCGCCAGCGCAGAACCTCGGCGATGGCCGTGGCCAGCAGCAGGGCGCCGCCGATGCCCGCGAACAGCAGGGTGGTATCCGGAATATCGCGCAGCACGTCGATCATTGTCCGGCCTCCGATGCACTGGCCGCATCGCTGTTCCCATCGCCGGCCAGCACCAGCAGCGCCGCCCGGGCGCGATCAAGGAAGGCCTGCTTGTCTTCGCCCGGCCCCAGCCGCAGCGGCGTGCCGAAGCGGGCGGTGCACAGCAGCGGCAGCGGCAGCAGTCGCCCCTTGGGCATCACCCGGTGCAGGTTGTCCAGCCACACCGGTACGAATTCCAGCTCCGGCCGCTGGCGGGCCAGGTGGTAGATGCCGCTCTTGAACGGCAGCAGGCCATCGCCGGTATTGCGGGTGCCTTCCGGAAACAGGATCAGCGAGGCGCCGCCGTCGGTGGCATCGCACAGGGTCTGGATGGGATCACCGGTGCGTGCGGCGGCATCGCGCTCGATCAGCACGCCGTTGAACACGCTGTGGATCAGATAGCGGCGCAGCCGGCCGCGGTTCCAGTAGTCGGCGCCGGCTACCGGCCGCACCTGCCGGCGCAGCGAGGCTGGCAGGGCCGACCAGATCATGACGAAGTCGCCATGGCTGGCATGGTTGCCGAAATACACCCGGCGCTCGGCCGAGGGTGCGCAGCCTTCCCACAGCGCACGCGCGCCGGTCAGCGCGCGGATGGCGCCGCTGAAACCGCGGGCGATCAATCCGTCGAACATGTGCCTGCCTCCTGCAATCCCTTGCCCACCCGCCGCCACACGGTCACCGCGCACAGGAGGCAGACGATGGCCGCGCCGGCATCCACCGTGGCCGCGCCGATCCAGCCGCCCGCCAGCAGAATGCCCGCCAGGCCGATCACCAGTGCCCGGTCACTCTTGCCCATCGGTCCGTCATAGCGCCGGCTCGCGCCCACCAGCAGGCCCAGAACGCCGGCGTATTCGGTCAGCAGCGCCAGCAGCGCCATCGCCCACAGCAGCGATGCGTGGATGCCCGGTACGCTGAGCAGGGCCAGGTACAGCGCCGCGTCGGACACCACATCGCACAGTTCGTTGAGGTAGGCGCCCAGCGGCGACTGCTGGCCGAACTCGCGCGCCAGCATGCCGTCGACCGCGTTGAGGGCCATGCGCACCAGCATCCAGCCCGGCAGCAGCAGGTACAGCAGCGGCCGGTCGGGCGCCCAGGCGAACACGATCGCGGCCACCACCAGCGACAGCAGTGCTGCTGCGAGAGTGACCTGGTTGGCGGTGGTCCCCATGCGCTCCAGCCTGCGCACGCCCGGCCGTAGCAGATCCTGGAAACGTCCCTTGAGCAGGTAGATCGACACTGCAATGGCTCCATGCCAGACGTGGCAGCAGGCAGGGTACCGGTCCGCCTGGTGCTTGGGAATGGAGGTGGCGGCCCCCATAATCGGCCGATGGAAATCAAATCCGACAATCCCGACCACGGGTTCCAGTTCCCCGGTGAGTTTGAAATCACCGCCATGGGGCCGGCGGATGCCGCGCTGGACACCGAGGTGCCAAAGCTGCTGGCTGCCGCCGGCATCACCGTGCTGCACGAGACCGTGGCAACCCGCGGCTCCAGCGGCGGCAAGTACGTGTCCGTCCGGCTGAGCTTCCGCGCCGCCTCGCGCGAAGAGTACGAAACCGCCCACACGGCCCTGCGCGAGCATCCGCAGGTGAAGTGGACGCTGTGATCGCCGGAGTCCGTCCGTGAGCCGGCTGGCCCTCACCAGACACCTGGGCCGGCAGCCGTACGAGCCGGTGTGGCGGGCCATGCAGGATTTCACCGACGTGCGCGATGCCGCCACGCCGGATGAGATCTGGCTGGTGGAACACGATCCGGTGTTCACCCTCGGCCAGGCCGGCCGGGCCGAACACGTACTCGGTGCCGGAGACATCCCCGTGCTGCAGGTGGACCGCGGCGGCCAGGTGACCTACCACGGCCCCGGCCAGATCGTGGCCTACCCGCTGCTCGACCTGCGCCGGCTGAAGCTTGGCGTGCGCGAGTACGTGGAGCGGATGGAACAGGCGGTGATCGATACGCTGGCCGAGTGGAACATCGGCGCCTCGCGTCGCGAAGGTGCGCCCGGCGTATACGTGGCCGGGGCCAAGGTGGCGGCACTTGGCATCCGCGTGCGCCGCGGCTGCACTTTCCACGGTCTGGCGTTCAACATCGCCATGGACCTGGAGCCGTTCTCGCGCATCAATCCCTGCGGCTATGCGGGCATGCAGGTCACCTCCGTGGGCGATCTGGGCGGACCGTCCGCCATGGCGGCGGTGAGCGCGGTGCTGGTGGAAGAGCTGGCCCGGCAGTTCGGCCTGGCGCTGGAGCCGGCGGAAGGGTTGCCCGGGCAGTTGGCGGCGGCCTGACCGCGGCATCTTCCTGCAGCGCTCCCGCATGAGCCGCGACAGCGTTGTCCTGTCGCGCCGCAGCGTTCCGTGCGGTGCCGGAAGCCCCCACCCCCGTGGTCTACAATGCGGGTCCGTGCAACAGCCTTCCGGTACGCCATGAGTTCCACAGACAAGTCGATCCCGATGCAGGTAGTCACGCCGGCCGCGCCGGGGTCGCTACGCCCGGGCGAGCGCCAGGTGGCGGGTGACAAGATCGGCCGTTCGCCGGTGGAGTTCGTGGAAGCGCCGGTGCTGCGCAAGCCGTCCTGGATCCGGGTGCGCATCCCCTCCAACGGTGCGGTCGCGGCGCTCAAGTCCAAGCTGCGCGAGAACCGCCTGGTCACCGTGTGTGAGGACGCGAGCTGCCCCAACATCCACGAATGCTTCGGCCACGGCACCGCCACCTTCATGATCCTGGGCGATGTCTGCACCCGCCGCTGCAGCTTCTGCGACGTGGCCCACGGTCGCCCGAAGCCGCCGGATGCCGACGAGCCCCGGCGCCTGGCGGAAACGGTGGCCGACATGGGCCTGAAGTACGTGGTGGTGACCAGCGTGGACCGCGATGACCTGCGCGACGGCGGCGCACAGCACTTCGTTGACTGCATCAGCGCCATCCGCGAGATGACCCCGGGCACCAAGGTCGAGATCCTTACCCCGGACTTCCGTGGCCGCGGCCGCATGGACCGCGCGCTGGAAATCCTGGCCGCCAATCCGCCGGACGTGTTCAACCACAACGTGGAAACCGTGCCGGACCTGTACCGCAACGTGCGTCCTGGCGCGGACTACCAGTGGTCGCTGACCCTGCTGCAGAAGTTCAAGGCCCAGCATCCGCACCTGCCCACCAAGTCCGGGATCATGCTCGGCCTGGGCGAGACGATGGAGCAGGTGCAGGCCACGCTTCGCGACCTGCGCGCGCATGACGTGGACATGATCACCATCGGCCAGTACCTGCAGCCCAGCGCGCACCACCACCCGGTGCTGCGCTACTGGACGCCGGAGGAATTCAAGGCGCTGGAGGAGTACGGCATGGAACTGGGCTTCACCCACGTGGCCTCCGGGCCGCTGGTGCGCTCGTCCTACCACGCCGACCGCCAGGCGATGGAAGCAGGTATCGCCGCGGCCTGACCGCGGCCATCCCTGGCCGGCCCGGGGCCCAAGTGCCGTTCACTCCAGGGCCACGGGGGACGGTTAGAGTGGAAACCGGCAGCAGCCCAGGGACCATCCGGCGCGGCGAGGAAACTTTCGGCACTGTGATGGCGTCCAAGCCCACTCCCATAGTCCATTTGCCGGCGAGCTGGCCGGTCTCCACGAGGTAACGAGTCGCCGCATGAAAGCCTCCCGCCTGATTTCCACCGCGCTGATCGCGCTGACTCTCTCGGTGCCGCTGGCCCTGATGGCGCGCGCCGACGGCGAAGCGATTCCCGGTTCGGCCAGCCTGGATCAGGTGCGTACCTCCCGGCTGGTGTACGGGCTGCTGTCCGACAGCCGCTTCGTCTACCGGCCGCGGGCGATGGACGCGGAGATGTCCTCGGACATCTTCGACGGCTACCTGAAGGCGCTGGACGGCAACAAGATGTTCCTCACCGCCGATGACGTGGCGCAGTTCGAGCCGTACCGGCCGCAGATGGGCGCCGCTGTGCGCGAGGGCAAGCTGGAGCCGGCCTACGCGATCTTCGCCCTGTACAAGGAGCGGGTGAATGACCGGGTGGAGCACGCCCGCGGCCTGCTGGAGCAGGACATCTTCGATTTCACCGGCGACGACCGCTGGGAATACGATCGCAAGGATGCTGCCTGGGCCAGCACCGAGGAGCTGGATCAGATGTGGCGCCAGTCGGTGCGCAATGACTGGCTGCGCCTGGTGCTCGCCGGGCGCGAGGCCGACGAGATCCGCACCACGCTGGACCGCCGCTACCTCAACCTGGCCAACAACGTGGCCCAGCTGGGCGGCGAGGACGCGTTCCAGACCTTCCTCAACGCCTACACGGCGTCGATCGATCCGCATACCGATTACTTCAACCCGCGCAGCACCCAGCTGTTCAACCAGAGCATGTCGCTGTCGCTGGAAGGTATTGGCGCGCAGCTGCAGAAGCAGGACGACGTGGTGGTGATCCGCGAGCTGATTGCGGGTGGCCCGGCGGCGATGAGCGGCAAGTTCCGCCCCGGCGACCGCATCACCGGCGTTGGCCAGGGCGAGGACGGCCCGATCGAGGACGTGGTGGGCTGGCGCATCGACGACGTGGTCGAGAAGATCAAGGGCCCGAAGGACACCAAGGTGCGCCTGGAGGTGATCCCGGCGGGTTCGGGCATGGACAGCGAGCCGGTGTATATCGTGCTCACCCGTGCCCGGGTGCAGCTGGAAGAGCAGGCGGCCAAGTCGGAAGTGATCGAGGTCGAGGGCGTCGAGGGTGAGATCGACAAGCGGATCGGTGTGATCGAGCTGCCGGCGTTCTACCAGGACTTCCAGGGCCGCCGCAACCGCGATGGCGACTACACCTCGGCGACCCGCGACGTGGCCCGGATCCTGGAGACCTTCAAGGGCGAAGGCGTCGATGGCGTGGTGCTGGACCTGCGCGGCAACGGCGGTGGATCGCTCAACGAGGCGGTCGAGCTGACCGGCCTGTTCATCGATACCGGCCCGGTGGTGCAGGTGCGCGAGTCCGGCGGGCGGGTGAACGTGGAAGGCGTGCGCACGCCCGGCGTGGCCTGGGATGGGCCGCTGGCGGTGCTGATCAACCGCGGCTCGGCCTCGGCTTCGGAGATCGTGGCCGGCGCCATCCAGGACTACGGCCGCGGCCTGGTGATCGGCGAGACCACCTTCGGCAAGGGCACCGTGCAGAACCTGATCGACCTGGACCGCATGCCGGCCGGCGAGGGCAAGCGCTACGGCTCGGTCAAGCTGACCGTGGCCCAGTTCTACCTGCCCGGGGGCAGCAGCACCCAGAACCGCGGCGTGGTGCCGGACATCCTGTTTCCGGTGACCGTGGATGCGACCGAGTTCGGCGAGAGCACGTATGACAACGCGCTGCCGTGGAACCGGATCGCTGAAGTGCCGCATACGAGTTACGGCGACTTCACGCCCATCCTGCCGCGCCTGACCGAGCGGCACGAGGCGCGGGTGGCCGAGAATCACGAGTTCCAGTGGTTCCTGGAGGACGTGGCCGAGTCGCGCGCCGAGCGGGAAAAGAAGTACATCGTGCTCAACGAAGCCGAGCGCCGCGCCGAGCGCGAGCGCCAGGACCGCAAGCGCCGCGAGCGCCAGGAGATCCGCCGCGAGCTGGGCCTGCCGCTGGATCCGCTGGCCGAAGACCGTGACGACGGCCTGCACGCCAACGAGCGCGACATTCTGGTTGATACGGCCCGGGTGAAGGCTGCCGAGGAGCGCCCGGACCCGCAGCTGCACGAAACCGCGGCCATCCTGGCCGATGCCATGCGGCTGCTGGACAGCGACGGCCAGCTGTCGGCCCAGGTGCTGCCTGAATCCACCCGTCCCGGAAGCTGGGCCCGCTGAGCAGGCCCGGCTGACCGCTACCCGAAGAGCCCGTTCCCATGAATGCCGGATCGGCCGGCGGCGTTGACCGCCGCGGCCTGTGGACCGCCGTGGCGGCGTTTGTCCTGTGGGGGCTGATGCCCCTGTACTGGCACCTGCTGAAGGTGGTGCCTTCGCTGCACATCGTGCTGCATCGCGTGGTCTGGGGCGCGGTGCTGGTGGCGGCGTGGCTGTTCTACAAATACGGGCGCGGCTGGATACGCGAGACCCTCGGCCAGCCCCGGGCCGCGTGGATGCTGGCCCTGAGCGGCGCGCTGATCGCCTTCAACTGGGGCCTGTATATCTGGGCGGTCAACGCCGGCCATGTGGTCGAGAGCAGCCTGGGGTATTTCGTCAATCCGCTGCTGAACGTGCTGATCGGCGTGTTGCTGCTGCGCGAGCGCCTGAACCGGGTGCAGTGGACTTCGGTGGCCATCGCCGCGGCGGGCGTGCTGTGGCTGACCTTCAATTACGGCAGCTTCCCGTGGATCGCGCTGGCGCTGGCGGGCTCGTTCGGCCTGTACGGCCTGATCCGCCGTCAGCTGGGCGTGGGGCCGGTGCGCGGGCTGGGAGTGGAAAGCCTGTACATGCTGCCGGTCGCGCTGGCGGTGCTGGCGTGGACGGCGGGCACCCCGCAGGGGGGCGGCCTGTTTGCCTGGGGCGTGCCGGTGGCGCTGATGCTGGTGCTGGCCGGGGCGCTGAGCGCGCTGCCGCTGATCGGGTTCGCCTACGCGGTCCGGCGCATCCCGTTCACCCTGATCGGCCTGATCCAGTACATCGCCCCGACTCTGCAGCTGCTGTGCGGCGTGCTGGTATTGGGCGAGCCGTTTGGCCGCGACCGGGCGATTGGCTTCGGCTTCATCTGGGTGGCGCTGGCGGTATTCGCCGCCGACGGCCTGCTGCGTGCGCGCCGGCGCGCGGTGGCACCGGTGGCCTGACGGAAGGTGTGACGGAAGGCGTGACCCGGCAGGGGTGAACCCGGCTCAGCGCAGCCCGACCCAGACAATCAGGGCGCTGCCGATGACCGCCACGGCGACGGTGGCAATCCACCAGCGACGCGCGCGCAGGCGCAGCCGGCGCACGCGCTCGGAATGGACCGCGCGGGCCTGCTCGATCAGTGGCTCGGCCTGGTTGCGGGCGCGCACCTGGGCGGCTTCGCGCCTGGCCTCGGGCAGATCGTCGATGCCTTCGTAGAAGGCGAATACGCGGCGGTGGAAATCGGCATACAGTGCTTCCAGCTCGCTGCCGGACAGGCGCTGGAGCGCCGCCGGCGAAGTATCCACCCGTGCGCGCCTGCTGCTCATGCGGCCCTCAGCGCCGTGGTGACCGGAAGCTGCGCCGCGCGCACCGCCGGAAACAGTCCGCCTACGAAGCCGATCGCCAGCGCCCACTTGAGCCCGTTCCACAGCAGCACCGGCGTGACCTGGAATTCAAACGTCAGCTGGCCCACGCCGCCGGCCAGGGTCGAGGCGGTGTAACCGTTGAACACCAGCCAGGCGATCAGCCCGCCCAGGGCGCCGCCCATCGCCGCCAGCAGCATGGTTTCCAGCATCACCGCCACCACCACCGGCAGCCCGCGGAAGCCGATCGCGCGCAGCGTGGCAATTTCCCGCGCCCGCGCTGCGACCGTGGCGAACATGGTGTTGAGCGCGCCGAACACCGCGCCGATGGCCATGATCGAACCCACCACGATGCCGATGATGCGCAGCACCCGGGTCATGCCTTCGGACTGGCGGGCGAAGTAATCCGCGGTGGTTTCCACCTTCACCTCCAGCCGCGGATCCTCATCCAGTGCCGTGGCGAAGGCCTGGAATGCATCGGGGCCGGTGAGGCGGGCGGTGAGCGAGTTGCGGCTGCTGCCGCGGCGGTAGGTGGTGGCGACGATGCCGGCATCG
>DXCY01000049.1 GCA_019115725.1 Candidatus Luteimonas excrementigallinarum | reverse complement strand
CCCAGCTTCTCCACCACGCCGTCATCGCCCAGCAGGTGCAGCGCGCCGACCACCACCAGGGTGTTGCCCTCGTCCCCGCCCTGGAGCATGGCTTCGATCTGCGGTACCCAGGTGTCGTTGCGGTCCACGTTGATGCGTTGATACAGGGCCGGGAACTCCTCGGCCATTTCAACCGCCATGCCGTCCCAGATGGCCTGCGCGTCACCCTGACGCCAGGCGGCATGCAGCTTGGCGATCTCCGCCTGCCCCTCCTCGCCGGTGCTGTCCAGCGCCGACTGCAGGAACTGCAGCTGCTCGTCCTCGGACATGCCGGTGAAGAAGGCGATCTGCTGGTCCGCGGTTTCCAGCCCGGCAGTGCGCTTGCCCGCCTCGGCGGCGCGCTGGGCCATGTGGTTGTCCAGCCCGATCTCCGGATCCAGTCCGAACTTGCCCATTTCGGTCACGGTGACCATCAGCGAGACAAACCAGGGCTGGAACATCTGCAGCACCTGGGGCGCCAGCTGCATCTGCTGCAGCTGTGTGGCGTTCTCGGTCGTCCACGCTTCAAGGGCCGTCACGGTCTCTTCCGGGAGGGCGCTGTTGAGCGGTGTACCGTCGGTGCGCAACGCGGCCTGGCCCATCTTCATCCCCAGCTCCGGCGACTGCAGCTGCTCGGGCGGAATCTCGAACACCACTGCCGCCGAGTCCGCGAACGCCGCGTCCACATCCGGCGAGAGCGGGTAATCATCCGCCTTGAGCAGATGGAACGAGCCCAGCAGATACACCGTGCGCTCGCCGCTGCTTGCCTTCCACAGCAGCGGCACGGGCGGCTGGTGTCCGGCGGCGGCCGCGGTCGTGGCAGTCTGCGGCTGGTCTGCAAGAACGGCACCGCAGAGCAGGGTGGCCGAGGCCAGCAGCAGGGTGGACAGGGTCTTGCGGCCCGGCAGTCGTGTCATCAGCTTCATCTGGATCTCCGTTGGTGCCGGTCAGTCCGCCGGGCCCGGATAGGCCTTTTCACCGGCAGTCACGGCCAGGTCCAGGCGGTTCTCCAGCGGCGGCAGCGGGCAGGTGGCGTAATTGGTGAAGGCGCAGGGTGGATTGTAGGCACGGTTGAAGTCCAGCATCACCAGCCCGTCGGCATCGGCGGCGCCGGCATCCAGGTAGCGGCCGGCGCCATAACTACCCTGGCCAGAGGTGCGATCAGCCAGGATCAGCAGCAGTCCGCCGGCGCCATCATCCAGCGCCTGCAGACGGAACAGCTGGCCGTCGCGCTCGAACTCCACCTCGCCCGGATTGCCCATCGTCTCGGTGCCGCCGATCAGCGAGGCCACTTCCAGCGTCTTCCCGGGCGGGTGCGGGGAAAATCGCGCCTCCACCTGCCAGCTCCGGTCGGCCGGCCAGTGGTCGATCCCGGAAAACTGCAGCCGCGAATCGGCGTCCAGGTGCCGCACGCGCAGCGCCCGGCGTCCGCCCCGCGCGATGACACCGAGCTGGCCCTTGCCGTCGTCGAAGTCGACCAGCGTCGGCGCGCCGCTGCGGTCATCCTGCAGCTCGATACGCCCTTTCACCGGCTCCCCGTCCACCGTCAGCGCCACGCCGCGCTCCGGGGTGAACAACAGCCGCCCATCGCGCTGCTGCAGCATCCCCAGCCGCGGTGGCCCCTTGGACAGACGCATGCCGCTGTCCCGGCTGCTGCCGATGTAATGGGCGTTGAGCTCGATCCAGTGCAGGCCGATCAGCGTGGTCCAGCCGTCGGGGGCCAGCAGCTGCTCCCGGCGCCCGGCCCGCCAGGCATCCTGCGCGGCAACGAAGGCCGCATCGGCTTCGGCAGCGGCAGTCTCCGCTGCAGTCGTGTCGGCACGATCCGCAGTGCATCCGGCCAACGCCATGGTCGCGCCCAGCAGGATCGCCACCGCGCCCCTCGTTCTGTATCCCCCGGTCATCAGCATCTCCCCTTTCAGCGTTCGGTTCTCAGCGCCCCCGCATGAACCAGCGGTCGATCTCGGCCAGGCTGAAGCGCGCCCAGGTCGGCCGGCCGTGGTTGCATTGGCCGGAGCGTTCGGTGGCCTCCATCTGTCGCAGCAGCGCGTTCATCTCCGGGATCGTCAGCCGCCGATTGGCGCGCACGGATCCGTGGCAGGCCATGGTGGACAGCAGTTCATCCCGGGCGCTGGCTACCCGGCGGCTGCTGCCGTGCTCGCGCAGGTCGGCCAGCACGTCGCGCAGCAGCGCTTCTGTATCACCCTCGGCGAGCAGTGCCGGCACCCCGCGCAGCAGCAGCGATTGCGGCCCCGTGCGCGACACTTCGAAGCCCAGCGCATCCAGCGTAGCGGCCTCGCTTTCCGCCACATCGGCCTCGCGCTCCGCCACGGCCAGGGTCTGCGGCACCAGCAGCGGCTGCATGCGCAGGCCCTCGCTATCGTGGGCGTGCTTGAGCTTCTCGTAACCGATGCGTTCGTGGGCCGCATGCATGTCGACCACGATCAGGCCATCCGCGCACTGGCTGAGAATATAGATCCCGTGCAGCTGGGCAAGCGCATAGCCCAGCGGCGGTGCGGTGGTGTCGTCGGCGGCGGGCATCGGCATCGGCATGCTGGCGCCCCGGTCGAATGCGGCCGACGGGCCGGCGTCGGCGGCGGGCCAGGGATCCGGTCCCGCCCCCGGCGCCGGGCCCGACACGGCAGGCGTCGCGGCATCGCCATACAACGCCGCGTAGCCTGCACGGGCCTCATCGGTGCGCAGCGCCAGCCCGGACTGGCTGAAGGACATCACCGGCCGCGCGGGCGCGGCACCGCCATAGGCCCCTGCCCCGGCCGTCTCCGCGGCGGCGGCCTGCTGCCCGGCACGGGTCCCCGCCAGCACCTCGTGCAGCGTGCGCCGGACGAAATCGTAGATCAGGCGCGCGTCACGGAAGCGCACCTCGTGCTTGGCCGGGTGCACGTTCACATCCACCCGCGCCGGATCCATCTCCAGGAACAGCACGTAGGCCGGCTGGCGGCCGTGATAGAGCACGTCCGAGTACGCCTGCCTGACCGCGTGCGCCACGCTGCGGTCGCGCACGCTGCGCCCGTTGACGTAGAGATACTGCTGGTCGGCGCTTGCGCGCGAATAGGCGGGCTGGGCAATCCAGCCGTGCAGGCGCAGGCCGGCCCCTTCCTGCTCTACCTGGAGCGCGTGACGGGCAAAGTCCGCACCCAGCGTTTCATGCAGCCGCTCGTCGGAAAACAGCTCGCCACCGCCCTTGTAGCGGCGCGAGGGCTTGCCGTTGTGGCTGACCCGCAGCTCCACGTCCGGTCGCGCCAGGGCAAGCGAACGCAGCCACTCCTCGATGTGCCCGGTCTCGGTGCGCTCGGCCCGCAGGAACCGGCGCCGCGCCGGCACGTTGTAGAACAGCTCGCGCACTTCAATGGTGGTGCCGGGCGGATGCTGGCGCGGCTCCACCTCGCCCACCGTTCCGCCTTCGACCGCCAACGCACTGCCGTGTTCATCATTGGCCTGGCGGGAAATGATCTGGAAGCGGCTGACCGAAGCGATGGAAGGCAGCGCCT
>DXCY01000048.1 GCA_019115725.1 Candidatus Luteimonas excrementigallinarum | reverse complement strand
GTGCGATCCGTGACATCGTGCGTTACTACACGCGCGAATCCGGGGTGCGCAACCTTGAGCGCGAGATCGCCAAGATCTGCCGCAAGGTGGTCAAGGAGATCGCATTGGCCGGGCCGGCCAAGCCGGCGACGAAGAAGGCCGCCAAGGGTGCAAAGAGCACGAAGGCCACCGCGGCCAAGGCGATCAGCGTGACCTCGAAGAACCTGGAGAAGTACCTGGGCGTGCGCCGCTTCGACTTCGGCCGTGCCGAGCAGGACAACGAGATCGGCATGGTCACTGGCCTGGCCTGGACCGAGGTGGGAGGCGACCTGCTGCAGATCGAGGCCACCCACATGCCGGGCAAGGGCAATCTGATCCTCACCGGCCAGCTGGGCGACGTGATGAAGGAATCGGCCTCGGCCGCACACTCCATTGTGCGGGCACGCGCGGACCAGATCGACGTTGACATTGAATGGCTGCAGAAGCGCGATATCCACGTGCACGTGCCGGACGGCGCGACCCCGAAGGACGGTCCCAGCGCCGGTATCGCCATGACCACTGCGCTGGTGTCGATGCTGTCGAAGATTCCGGTGCGCTCCGACGTGGCCATGACCGGCGAGATCACCCTGCGCGGAAAGGTGACCGAGATCGGCGGGCTCAAGGAGAAGCTGCTGGCGGCCCTGCGCGGCGGGATCCGGACGGTCATCATTCCCGAGGACAACCGCAAGGACCTCGCCGACCTGCCGAAGAATGTGACCCAGGACCTGGAGATCATTCCGGTGAAGTGGATCGAGGAAGTGCTCGACATCGCACTGGAGCGGCCGCTGCCGCAGCGTGCCGACAAGGTGGCCGAAGGCGTGATCACCAAGCCTTCCAAGTCGCGACAGAGGGCCGCCGTCAGCAAGCATTGACGCCTGCCGCGTGCTGTGGCAAGGGCTCAAAAGTGGCGCGGTTACGGGACTTTCCGGTTGCGTGCCAACGGTACGCGCTGGTATAAAGTCACCTGTTCGCGGCTTCATCCAGCGGGTTGGCCGCTCCGCATCGAGCGGTTGGCCGTTCGAAATCAACGCGACCCGGGTCGCATCAGGAGTTACGAAAGACATGACGAAGAAGAGTGACATCATCGAAGCCGTGGCCGCCAAGGCCGGCCTGACCCGCGCCGACGCAACCAGCGCCGTGGATACGGTGTTCGATACCATCACCAGCGCCCTGGGCAACGGTGACAGCGTGGCAATTGCCGGCTTCGGCACCTTCGAAGTGCGCGACCGTGCAGCCCGTACCGGCCGCAATCCGCGCACCGGCGAAGAGATCCAGATCCCGGCTGCAAAAAATCCTGCATTTAAGGCTGGCAAAGCTCTGAAAGACGCTGTAAACTAGTCGTTCAAGTCGGGGTGCTTAGCTCAGTGGTAGAGCGTCGCCCTTACAAGGCGAGGGTCGGGGGTTCGAAACCCTCAGCACCCACCACGCCAAAGTTTCAAAAGGTTTCAAGTGCGGAGCGGTAGTTCAGTTGGTTAGAATGCTGGCCTGTCACGCCGGAGGTCGCGGGTTCGAGTCCCGTCCGCTCCGCCACTAACGACCCAAAAACCCCTGCTTCGGCAGGGGTTTTTGCTTTTCCGGCCTTCCATATGTGGTGTCCCGTGTACTCCTCCGGGCTTCTCCGCCTGCCGCAGTGCAATCCGGTTTAAAATGCGCGGCTACCTCCAGGGTCTGTACATACAATGCTGCAAGCACTCAGAGAAAAAATGTCCGGCTGGATCGCGGTCGTGATCGTGGTCCTGCTGGCGATTCCGTTCGCCTTCTTCGGCATGGAGCAGTACCTGTTCCAGAGCGGTGCCAACTACGCGGCCAAGGTTGAGGCTCCACCTTCGTGGTGGCGCAGCGCGCCGGACGTATGGCCGGTTCGCAAGCTGGTGTGGAGCAGCGAAACGATCGGCACCGAAGATTTCCGGCGTGCGTTCGAACAGGAGCGGCAGCAACGCCGCATCCAGATGGGCGATGCATTTGATCCGCGCAGCTTCGAGTCGATCGAAAGCCGGCGCCAGGTGCTGGAAGGGCTGATCGATCAGACCGTGCTCAGGCTGACCGCCGAGAGCCGCGGCATTGCCGTTGGCGATGCCCAGGTCGCCGCGCAGATCCAGCAGATCCCGGCGTTCCAGGTGGATGGCCAGTTCGATCTGCAGCGTTACCAGGTGGCCCTGCAGTCGCAGGTGCCGGCGCAGAGCCCGAGCCAGTTCGAAGCCCTGATACGCGAGAGCCTGCAGCAGTCGCTGATCCCGATGCAGGTGGCGGAAACTGCCTTCGTTACCCGGGCCGGCATCGATCGTTTGATGGTGCTGCTGGGTGAGCGGCGTGATGTGTCGTTCGCCCTGATCCCGCCGCCCGAGCTCGATGAGGACGAGGTGGGCGATGAGGAGATCCAGGCGTGGTATCAGGCCAACAGTGCCGAATACCGTGCGCCTGAAACGGTCACCATCGAATACATCGAGATGCAGGCTGCCGACATGCAGATCGAAGATGAGCCGTCGGAAGAAGAGCTGCGCGCACACTTTGAAAGCCAGCGTGCGCGCTTCATGGGCGATGAGCAGCGGCTGGCATCGCACATCCTGATCGAGGTGCCTGCCGACGCCAGCACTGCGGAAGCGCAGGCGGCCGAGGCCCGCGCGAAGGAACTGGCCGAACAGGCCGCCGGCCCTGACGCCGACTTCGCTGCGCTGGCCAGGGAGCACTCCGCGGACTTCGGCTCGGCCGAATCAGGCGGTGACCTCGGCTGGGTGCAGCCGGGCGAGATGGTGCCCGAGTTCGAACAGGCACTGTTTGCAATGCAGCCTGGTGATGTCAGCGCGCCGGTCCGGACGGACTTCGGCTGGCATGTGCTGCAGCTGCGGGAAGTGCAGGGCGGCGAAGAGGGCGTTGCGTTTGAAGACGTGCGCGATGAGCTGCTGGAGGAACTGTCGGGCAGCGCCCGCGAGCGTGCCTACAGCGATCTGGTGGGCGCCGTGGTGGACCAGGCTTACCGCGATCCGAACTCGCTGGCGCCGGCCGCGGCGATCGGCGGGTTCGAAGTGAAGCAGGCGGGTCCGTTCGCCCGCGGGGAGGGCGAGGGCATCATCGCCAATCCTGCGCTGCAGCGGGCTGCGTTTACCGAGAGCCTGATCGAGGATCAGACGGTCAGCGATCCGATCGACGTCGGCACCAACCACAGCGTGCTGATCCGCGTGACCGGTCACGCACCGGAGCGCGCACGGCCGGTGGAGGAAGTGCGTGATGAGGTGATCGCCGCGATCCGCGCCGATCGCGCCACCAAGCGTGCCATCGCCCGCGCCGACGCGATGATCGAGCGCATGCGCGAGGGCAGCGCGCTGGCCGAGGTTGCAGAGACGGAAGAGTTGGCCGTGCAGGAAGTGCCGGGCGTTCCGCGCGGCACGCCGGTACCGCACCCGGCGGCGGTCCAGGCCTACTTTGCGGCCGAAGTACCGGCGGAAGGCGAAAGCACCCCGGGCAAGGTGGTGCTGGATGATGGCCATATCGTGGTGTTCGAGGTGACTGCCGTGCACCCGGGCAACCCGGAGGAAGCGACCGAACAGGAGCGCGCCATGCTGGCCCAGCAGCTGCAGATTGCCGCCGGCAACGACGCCGCTGCCTCGGTGCTGCGTGCGCTGCGCCAGCGCATGAAGGTGACGGTGATCGAATCCCAGCTCTGAGCAGGGGCTGGGGCTGGAAACAAAAAAAGACCCGGGTGAAAACCCGGGTCTTTTTCATTGCAGCGCCGGCAGGCCAGTAGCCCCCGGCGGTTCTGCAGCCGGCTTATTCGATACCGGTCATGCTGACGATGTTGTAGCCACCGTCCACGTAGGTGACCTCGCCGGTGACGCCGGCGGCCAGGTCAGAGCTCAGGAACGCGGCCACGTTGCCCACGTCCTCGATGCTCACGGTGCGGCGCAGCGGGGCTTCGTTTTCCACGTGGCCGAGGATCTTGCGGAAGCCGCCGATGCCCGAGGCCGCCAGGGTCTTGATCGGGCCGGCCGAGATCGCGTTCACGCGGATGCCTTCCGGGCCCAGGTTGTAGGCCAGGTAGCGCATGGTGGCTTCCAGGCTGGCCTTGGCCACGCCCATCACATTGTAGCTGGGCAGGGTGCGCACCGCGCCCAGGTAGGTGAGAGTGAGCATCGAGCCGTTGCGGCCCTGCATCAGCGGGCGGGCGCCCTTGGCCAGCGCCGCGAACGAGTACGCGGAGATGTCCTGGGCCACGGAGAATGCATCGCGCGTCAGGCCGTCCAGGAACTGCCCGGCAATGGCTTCGCGGGGGGCGAAGGCAATGGCGTGGACCAGGATGTCGAAGCCCTCGGGCCAGTGCTTGCCCACGTCGGCGAACAGGGCATCGATCTGGGCGTCATCGGTGACATCCAGCGCGAACGAGGGCCCGCCGCCAAGGCGCGAGGCGACATCGTCCACGCGCGACTTGAGCTTCTCATTCTGGTACGTGAAGGCCAGCTCGGCCCCTTCCCGGTGCATCGCCTCGGCAATGCCATTGGCGATCGAACGCTGACTTGCGATGCCCGTGATGAGGGCGCGCTTGCCTTTCAGAAAACCCATGGATAGTGATCTCGCGGTTGAACAACCGTACTAGTTTGCCATGGGCGGCTGGTTACCGGGGCCGCCTTCGTCGATCTGCAGCACCATGCCGGGCTGGATCACGCTGGAGGCTTCCAGGCCGTTGCGCAGCAGCAGCTGCGCCGCGCTCAGCCCGTAGTGCCGGGCAATGCGCCAGATCGACTCGCCGCGGGCCACGGTGTGCACGCGCGGGGCCGTGCGGGTCATGGCCGGCTGGGTCTGGGCGCTCGGCGGATCGGGATCCTGCTCTTCCACCAGGTCGCTGGCATCGGCCAGGAATACCGGCCCCTCGCTGCGGGCGCGGCGGCCGGCGGGCAGCTCCGGGGGCCGGGTGATCGGGGCCGGCTCCACCTGCAGGGCGGCCACGGCATATTCGGCGGGAGCCGGGACCAGCACCGCCTGGCCGCGGCTGGCACTGGCCACCCTGCCGTCGGCAAAGACCGGGTTGAAGTGCTTCACCAGCTCGGAATCCAGGCCCTTGCGTGCGGCCCACGCGTCCAGCTGGCGGACGTTGGCCGGCAGTTTGGCTGCAGTGAGTACCGGTACCGACTGGTCGATCGCATCCAGCCACTCCTCGCGCTCGCCGGCTTCTACCAGCAGGCAGGTCAGGGCCTGCAGCTTGCGTACGTAGGCGCGGGTGATGGGCGGCACGGACAGCTTTTCGGGTTCGGCATCCATGGCCCGCTGGCCGGCATTGCGCAGCGCGCCGAAGATCCGGTATTCACCGGCGTTGTAGCCCATCACCGCCAGGCGCCAGTCGCCGGCGAACATGCCGTGCAGGGTCCGCAGGTAGCGCACCGCGGCGGTGGTGGATTCCACTGGCGACAGGCGGCCGTCGTAGCCGGGCTGCATCGTCACTTCGTGGTTGCGCGCGGTGGCGGAGATGAACTGCCACAGGCCGGCGGGCCCGGACGGGCTGCGCGCACCGGGACGGTAGCCGCTTTCGACAAAGGGAATCAGCGCGTATTCGGTGGGCAGGTGGTGTTCGCGCAGGGCGTCGACCACGTAACCGAACAGCGGCATCAGCCGGTCCGGGCGCTCGGCGAGGTCACGCGGAACGTGGGCGAAGTGCTGGCGCCAGCGGTCGCTCGCATCCACCGCGCATTCCTGATCGGACAGGCCGCTGCGGAACTCGGTGTAGATCTCGCGGCCGCTGCGGGTGACCGGCTGCAGCGCATTGGTGGTCTGCCCGGTGGCGCCGGCGATGGCCGGCATCTGCAGGCCCATGGCCGGACCCGCGGTGCTGGCGGCCTGGACAGGCTGCAGGCTCAGCGCGCCCAGCAGCGCGCCGATCAGAATCCCCGCACAGCCGGCCCGCCTGGCCATCATCCCGCGAAACCGTCCTTCCACGCGCGCAGCGCGGCGAACAGGGCCACACGGTCATCGCGCTGGTCCGGGGTCACGCGTCCGGCCAGGCTGGCACGCACCTGCGGCGCATCAATGCGCAGGAACGGGTTGCAGGCCAACTCGCTGGCAAGGGTGGACGGCAATGTAGGGCGGTGCTGCGCGCGCATGCGCTCGACTTCCTCGCTGCGTTTGCGCAGGTCCGCGTTGCCCGGCTCCACGGCCAGGGCAAAAGAGGCATTGCTGCGCGTGTACTCGTGTCCGCAACAGACCAGCGTCTGTGGCGGCAATCCGGCCAGACGATCCAGCGACTGGAGCATCTGTGCCGGGCTACCCTCGAACAGTCGCCCGCAACCCAGGCTGAACAAGGTGTCGCCGGAAAACAGCACGCCGTGGCCGTGGAACGCGATGTGGCTGTCGGTATGGCCGGGAACCGTGATCACCTCGAAGCGCCAGGCGCCGGTCTGGACCGTGTCACCATCGCCAACGCGGTGGGTGGCGAACGGAATCCGCTCGTCCCGGGGGGCCCAGACGGGCAGATTGGGCCAGCGTTCCAGCAGGGCCGGCACGCCGCCGATATGGTCATGATGGTGGTGGGTGAGCAGGATCGCCGCCGGCGCGCGGCCGTGGCGTTCGGCGGCGTCGATGACCGGCCCGGCTTCCCCCGGATCCACCACCAGCAGCTGGTCATCCGCGCCGTCCATGGTCCAGATGTAGTTGTCGGTCAATGCCTGCAGCGGCGTGGCTTGCATCGCGGCCCGGCTCCTCCGGCACCCAGTAGAATGGCGACCATGCCCGCGACTTTGCCAGCAGGTCAACCCGCCGCCCGCCGCCCGTGGTTCGCTTCAGAGGCCGGCCAGGCGCTGGTCGGCAGTGAAATTCCGCTGATCCGGCGCACTCTGTCGGAGCGGCCGGGGCTGCCCTGGGTATGGTTCGCGCCCGCCCCGGTGGACGCCGCCGGGCTTGGCCGTGGCCTGCTGCTGGTGGCCCGCGGCAACGCCTGGGAGGGCAGCGTGCGCTGCCAATTGCCGCTTCCCCTGGCCACCGAGTCGGTGGCCACTCTGGTGTTGCAGCACGTGCCCGTGGACGAAGGCCTGGCCGAACTGCTGGCCGAGTGCGCCCGGGTGCTGGTGGACGGCGGGCGGCTGCAGCTGCTTGCGCTCAACCCGCTGTCTCCCTACCGGCTGCGCTGGCAGGGCGCGGGACTGCGCGCGAACGAGCCGCTGGCCTGGCGCCGGCGCCTGCGCCGGGTGGGACTGGAGCCCGACCCGGTGTCGCAGGGCGTGGGCCCCGCGTGGCGGATGCAGGCCCATCCCGGCACCGGCAGCGGACCCGGACTGTGCGCCGCGTATGCGCTGCGCGCGGAAAAGCGCGCCACCCCATTGACCCCCACCCCGGGCGCCGCGCGGCGCCTGCGTTTCCAGCAAGGCCTGAGTACAGGATGACATCGCTCAAACAGATCCAGATCCACACCGACGGCGCCTGCCTGGGCAACCCCGGACCGGGCGGCTGGGCGGCGCTGCTGCGCTACGGCCAGCGGGAAAAGGAGCTGGTCGGTGGCGAAGCACAGACCACCAACAACCGCATGGAGCTGATGGCCGCGATCCGCGCGCTGGAGGCGTTGACCGAGCCCTGCGACGTGGTGCTGCATACCGACTCGCAGTACGTGCGCAAGGGCATCACCGAGTGGATGGCGAACTGGCTGCGTCGCAACTGGCGCACCGCCGCCGGCGCGCCGGTGAAAAACCAGGATCTGTGGCAGCGCCTGCACGCGGCTGCCCAGCGCCACCAGGTGGACTGGCGCTGGGTGAAGGGCCACTCCGGCGATCCCGACAACGAGCGGGTGGATACACTGGCCCGCGACCAGGCCGAACGCTGCAAGGCCGACCCCGCCACCGTGCTGCCATAGGCGCGCTGCCGGCAGACCTTGTCACACGCCCAGATACTTTCCGAGTCTTCGATGTCCAGTACCGAGCCAATCCGTTCCGAATCCATCCGCCAGATCGTCCTTGATACCGAAACCACCGGCCTGGAGTGGAAGAAGGGCAACCGGGTGGTCGAGATCGGCTGCGTGGAGCTGATCGAGCGCCGCCCCACGGGACGCACCTGGCACCAGTACATCAATCCCCGGCGCGAGTTCGAGCAGGGCGCCCAGGAAGTGACCGGGCTGACGCTGGAATTTCTTGCCGACAAGCCGCTGTTTGAGGACGTGGTGGATGACTTCCTCGCCTTCGTCGACGGTTCGGAGCTGGTGATCCACAACGCCGCGTTTGATATCGGCTTTCTGGATTACGAACTCAGCCAGCTCGGCGAGGGTCGCGGGTGCATGACCGACCGGGTGCTGGTGCTGGACTCGCTCGAGCTGGCCCGGCAGCGCTACCCGGGCCAGCGCAATTCGCTGGACGCGCTGTGCCGGCGGCTGGGCGTGGACAACGCCCATCGCCAGCTGCACGGCGCGCTGCTGGACGCCCAGCTGCTGGCCGAGGTGTACCTGGCGCTGACCGCCGGGCAGAGTGAAATCGGGTTTGCCGCGCCGGAACCGGTCAAGACCGCGGCAGCGTCACTGGCGGCATCGCCCGTCGGGCCCCGGCCGCGCGTGTTGCCCACGGAAGAAGAACTGACCCTGCATGCGGCGCGGGTAGCGGCGATCAGCGACCGTACCGGCCGCAACCTGTGGGACGTGCCGGCTCCGGCAGCCGAGCGCGAGGCCGAGTCTGCCTGAGGCCTCCGCACGCCGGTGCGCTCAGTTGCAGCGCACCAGCACCACGGTCACGTTGTCCGAGCCGCCGTTGTCCAGCGCGGCGGCCACCAGGCCATCAACGCACTCCTGGGCGCTGCACTCGGTATGCGAGAGCACCCGGCCGATGCTGGCATCGGCCACTTCTTCGGTCAGCCCGTCGCTGCACAGCAGCAGCTGCATGCCCGGCTGCAGTTCACCGGTCATGGTTTCCACGTTCAGCGCCTTGGGATCGGTGATGCCCAACGCCTGGGTAACCACGTTGCGGTGCGGGTGATCGCGGGCCTGGTCGACGCTGATGGTGCCCTGGCTGATCAGCTCCTGGACATAGCTGTGGTCCTGGGACAGCTGGGTCAGGCGGCCGCCGTGCCACAGGTACACGCGGCTGTCGCCCACCCATGCGACTTCGAAGCGGTTGCGGCGGACCCGGGCGGCCACCACGGTAGTGCCCATGGGCAGGGTGTCGTGGCGCTGCCGGGAGGCGCGGATGATCTCCTCGTCGGCGATCCGGATCGCCTGTTCCAGCGGCGTGCCCTGGCGGATTTCCCGCACGATGGTTTCACGCGCCAGTGCGCTGGCCACCTCGCCGTATTCGTGGCCGCCCATGCCGTCAGCGACCAGCCACAGGCCCAGGTCGCTGTCGCCGTAATAGGTGTCTTCGTTCAGGTCCCTGCGCAGGCCGGTATGCGTCAGGTGGCCGAACTCGATCATCGGGTTGCCCGGATCCAGGGCCGGGGCAGGGGATGGCTTGAGCGCTGGAGGTGGTGCAGGGCGGATATCGGCCGCGATGTCTGCTGTATCGGCGTCTGCCACTGGCAACCCGGATGCTGCGGAATGGGTGGATAACTTAGCAGAGTGGCGGGCAGGCGGAGACCGGTCGGGCAACGGAGCATCGGGGAGGGGATACCGGTTGTTCATGCGGATGGCCGATGACGGGTGGAAGTGTGTCGCGATGCACCGGGCGGGAGAGGCGCCCGGGCATCACGACCGCCTGGGCCGGTCCTGGCCTTGTCGGAAGTGGGTTCCCTCGATCCGGGCCTGTCCCGGCCCTCTTCTTGAACATACGTAAACCAGCGCGGTGCCGGACATTGCGAGGCGCCTGCCAGCGCGCTTCGGCTTAAACCCCGGACCGGTTGCGCTGCCAGACCAGGCGCAGGGCCGCGGCGGCCAGCCGGTGCTGGAATTCGCCGGACAGCGCAAGGTCGCCAGCGGCCAGCAGGGCGCCATCCGCGGTGGAGACCAGCGGCAGGCGCTCGCGCACCCAGGGCGCGATGCCAAGGTCCTGCAGGACGTGCTTGAGCGCGTGGGAATGGTCGCGACCGGGCAGCACGATGCGCTCGCCCCCCTGGCGGGCATGTACCTGCATGGGCGGCCAGGTGCCGTCCACGGGCGCGCTGTCGGCGTTGCAGGGCTCCAGGCGCAGCTGGTCGCCTGTTGGCAGGGTCAGGGGGAAGCGACCGTTCCAGGAGGTCCGGAAGCCGGCGGGAAGTGCCGGGCTTTCCAACTCCGCGTGAAGCCGCTGGCGCCAGCGGCGGATCCTTGCGCCCGCCCATGCAAAGGCAGGCTCGGCATCTGCACGCGCGGTGAGCAGGTCCGTTTCGATGCGGGTCACGCCCTCGGCCGGCAAAGCGGGCAGGCCGAGGCTGGCGACCCATGCGCGCAGGAGGCGGGCCCGTTGCGCGCGCGGATGGCTTACGAGGGCGGCGAGATTGATTTCCTGGGGATCCGCGGTCGCCACCGCGGTCAGGCCGGCCCGGTCTTCCGCTTCCAGCAGCTCCGCGGCCTCGGCGGCCAGCGCCGCGCTGCGGGCCAGGGCCGCGTCCGCATGGGGCCAGCGCTGGCGCAGCAGCGGCATCACGTGGCGGCGCAGGTGGGTGCGATCGTGTTCGGCGGATGCATTGCTGGGATCGTCCACCCAACGCAGATCCCGCGTCCGGGCCCAGGCGTGCAGATCCTGCTGCGGATACTCCAGCAGCGGGCGCCACAGCCAGCCGGAGCCGATCCGGCGCCAGGCCGGCATGGCCCGCAGGCCCTCCACGCCCGAGCCCCGCAGGGCGCGCAGCAGGAAGGTTTCCGCCTGGTCATCGCGGTGGTGGGCGAGGGCAAGCAGTTCGCCTTCGCCAAGGGCGGCTTCAAAGGCCCGGTAACGGGCCTGGCGGGCGGCGGCTTCCAGGCCCAGCCCCGAGTCGTGCGGCACCGTGACCCGGGCGATGGTGAGGGGAACATCCAGCGCGGCACAGATGGCCTGGCAGTGTCCGGCCCAGTCGTCGGCCTGGGCCTGCAGGCCGTGGTGCACGTGGATCGCGCGCAGGCCGCGGGCGCGGATTGCGGGGTCGTCCGCAAGCAGGTGCAGCAGCACGCTGGAGTCCAGACCGCCGCTGAAGCCCACGAGCACCGGTCCGGGAAGGGGCGGTGATGGCAGCGGGAGCGATGTCATCCGCGGAAGGCGGCGCGCGGGGCGCCACCTGGCATCACGGTGAAGGTGGGCGCCGGCTCAGCGCCCTTCGTAGGCGCCGTAACCGCGCAGGCGTTCATAGCGCTTTTCCAGCAGCTGCGCCGGCGGCAGTCCTTCCAGTTCGGCCAGCTGGTTGAGCAGCACCGCCTTGAGCCGGATGGCGGTCTGGGCCGGATTGCGGTGTGCGCCGCCGATCGGCTCGCGCACCACTTTATCCACCAGGCCCAGGCCGTGCAGGCGCTTGGCGGTCAGGCCCAGCTGCTCGGCGGCATCGCGCTTCTTGTCCGCGTCCTTCCACAGGATCGAGGCGCAGCCCTCGGGGGAAATCACCGAGTAGGTGCTGTATTCCAGCATCAGCGTGCGGTCGCCCACGCCGATGGCCAGCGCGCCGCCGGAGCCGCCTTCGCCGATCACGGTGCACAGGATCGGCACGGTCAGCTCGGCCATTTCCATCAGGTTGCGGGCGATGGCCTCGGACTGGCCGCGCTCCTCCGCGCCGATGCCGGGGTAGGCGCCCGGGGTGTCGATGAAGGTCAGCAGCGGCAGGTTGAAGCGCTCGGCCATTTTCATCAGGCGCAGCGCCTTGCGATAGCCCTCGGGGCGCGGCATGCCGAAGTTGCGGCGCACCTTGGCCCGGGTATCGCGGCCCTTTTCGTGACCGATGATCATCACCGGGCGGCCGTCGATCCGGCCCAGCCCGCCGATGATCGCCGGATCGTCGGCGAAGGCGCGATCGCCGGCCAGTTCCTCGAACTCGTCGCAGATCACGCGGATGTAATCGCTGGTGTAGGGGCGGGCGGGATGGCGTGCCAGCTGGGATACCTGCCAGGGATTCAGGTCGCGGAAGATCTGCGCGGTACGGCGGCGCAGCTTGTCCTGGAGGGTACGCAGCTCGGAGTCGATGTTGACTTCCGGGCCGGTGCTGGCCTGGCGCAGGTCGTGGATCCTGCTTTCCAGGTCGGCGATGGGCTGTTCGAAATCGAGGTAGTTCGGATTCATCTGTGGCTGGGCCGTAAAACGATCACAACAGTCTATCCGACCCAGTGTCCGGGCACCGTACCGTGGCGTGTGTGCGGCGCGCCAGGATCACGCCGGGGTAGCAGGATCAGGGCGGTTCAGCCGGCCCAGGGACGGTCCAGGGCCACGCGTACTGCGCGTACGCCGGGATCGGCGCGCAGCTGGCCGAGCAGGTCGGCTTCCACGCGGACGCCCGAGGCGCCGTTGAGGTCGATGGTGCCGGATGCGCCCGCGCCGGAGAGCACCTCGTAGCGCAGCGGGGTCTGCCCCGGCCGGTGCGCCTGGAGCAGGGCTTCCACCCGGTCGAGCACGCCCAGCTCGCGCAGATCCACGCGCAGCGCCAGGCGCCGGGCGATCTGCGGACAGATCTGCTGGAAATCCCAGCAGCGCTGGGCCCGCATCGAGAATCCACCGCTGAATTCGTCCTCGCGCAGTCCGCCTTCGACGATCAGGATGCGGTCGCGGGTCAGCAGCGGCGCATATTCCTGCAGCGCTTCGGAGAAAAACGCGCATTCCAGCCGGCCGCGACCGTCCTCGATCTGCACGAAAGCCTGCGAATCGCCGCGCTTGCGCATGCCGGTCACCAGACCGGCCAGCACCACCGTCACTTCCGGCCGCCAGCCGCCGCGGCCCTCGGGACGGGTGGCCCACAGCGCGTCCAGCTTGCCGAGGTCGGTGCCGACCAGGGTTTCAAGCTCGTCGCGGTACGGATCCACCGGATGGCCGCTGAGGTAGTGGCCCAGGGTGTCGCGCTCGCCGGCCAGGGTCTGGCCGAGCGGCCAGGGATCGGCCTGGGGCAGGTCGATTTCCAGCGCCGGTGCGTGGTCGTCGCCCCCGCCGAACAGCGAGACCTGCCCGGCGCTGCGTTCGCGCGCCAGCTGCTCGGTGGCCTTTAGCGCTTCGGGCACCTGCAGCATCAGCGAGGCGCGGTTGCTGCCCAGTGCATCCAGCGCCCCCGACAGGGACAGGGCTTCCAGCGTCCGCCGGTTGAGCCTGCCGGCATCGACCCGGGTGCAGAAATCGAGCATGTCGCGGAATGGCTCGCCGCGCCCGCGCGCGGCGGCGATGGCCTCGCACACGCCGCGGCCCACGCCCTTCACCGCGCCCAGGCCGTAGCGGATGGTGCGGGCGTCGATCGCCTCGAACATGTAGGCGGAAGCATTGACGTCCGGCGGCAGCACTTCCAGATCCAGCGCCCGCGCCTCTTCCAGGAAGCCCACCACCTTGTCGGTGTTGTCCATGTCGGACGACAGCACCGCGGCCATGAACTCGGCCGGGTAGTGCACCTTCAGCCACGCGGTCTGGTAGGCGACCAGCGCGTAGGCGGCCGAGTGCGACTTGTTGAAACCGTACTCGGCGAACTGCTCCATCAGGTCGAAGATGGAGGTGGCGACCTTCGGATCGACCCCGTTTTCGGCCGCACCGGCCTCGAACTTGGCGCGCTCCTTGGCCATCTCCTCGGGCTTCTTCTTGCCCATCGCCCGGCGCAGCAGGTCGGCGCCGCCGAGCGAGTAGCCGGCCAGGACCTGGGCGATCTGCATCACCTGTTCCTGGTACACGATCACGCCGTAGGTGGGGCTGAGCACCGGCTCCAGCGCGGGGTGCGGGTAGGTGACCTCGGCATTGCCGTGCTTGCGGTCCACCCAGTCCTTGTCCATCCCGGAGTTCAGCGGGCCGGGGCGGAACAGCGCCGCCAGGGCGATGATGTCCTCGAACCGGTCCGGCTGGGCGCGCTTGAGCAGCTCGCGCATGCCGCGTGATTCGAACTGGAACACCGCCACCGTGCCGCCGCGGGCGAACAGCTCGTAGGTCGGCGTGTCATCCAGCGGCAGGGCCGAGATATCCAGCAGTTCCTCGCCCGCCGCCTCGCGCCGCGCGTTGATCGCCTTCACCGCCCAGTCGATGATGGTCAGCGTGCGCAGGCCGAGGAAGTCGAACTTCACCAGGCCCACCGCTTCCACGTCGTCCTTGTCGAACTGGGTGACCGGGTTCTTGCCGCGCCCGTCCTCGTCGTGTTCGGCGAACAGCGGGCAGAAATCGCTCAGCGGGCGCGGCGCGATCACCACGCCGCCGGCGTGCTTGCCGGCGTTGCGGGTCAGGTTTTCCAGCTGCAGGGCCAGATCGAGCAGGTCGCGCACGTCCTCCTCGTCGTGGTAGCGCGCGATCAGCTCGTCCGAGCGCCAGTTCTCGTCCTTGCGGCCCTTGTCGGTGCGGCCCAGCGCGTCGGACAGCGATACGCCCAGCGTCATCGGCACCAGCTTGGCGATGCCGTCGACCATGCCGTACGGATAACCCAGCACGCGGCCGACGTCGCGCACCACCGCCTTGGCGGCCATGGTGCCGTAGGTGATGATCTGGCTGACCCGGTCGCGGCCGTACTTGCGGGCGACGTACTCGATCACCTCGTCGCGCCGGTCCATGCAGAAGTCGATGTCGAAGTCCGGCATCGACACGCGTTCGGGGTTGAGGAAGCGCTCGAACAGCAGGTCGTAGGGCAGCGGATCCAGGTCGGTGATGCCCAGCGCCCAGGCCACCAGCGAGCCGGCGCCCGAGCCGCGTCCCGGACCCACCGGGATGCCCTGTTCCTTGGCCCAGTTGATGAAGTCGGCCACGATCAGGAAGTAGCCGGGAAAGCCCATCTCGATGATGACGCCCAGCTCGATGTCGAGCCGTTCGATATAGCTTTCCAGGGTGTGGCCTTCG
>DXCY01000047.1 GCA_019115725.1 Candidatus Luteimonas excrementigallinarum | reverse complement strand
GATTTGGGCAAGTCCACGTGGGCCACGAAGCGCACGTCCGGCTTGTCGATGCCCATGCCGAAGGCGATGGTGGCCACCACCACCACGCCTTCCCCGTGCAGGAAACGGCGCTGGTTGGCAGCGCGGATCCGGGCATCGATGCCCGCGTGATAGGGCACCGCGTCGATCCCGTGGCCGGCCAGGTACTCGGCGAATTCCTCCACCTTGCGCCGCGACAGGCAATACACGATGCCGGCCTCGCCCTGGTGGGCCTGGAGGAAATCCAGCAGCTGGCGCTTGGCGCTGTCCTTCTGCACCACGGTGTAGCGGATGTTGGCGCGGTCAAACGAGCTGACAAAGCGGCGCGCATCCTCCAACTGCAGGCGCTGGGCGATCTCGCGCTGGGTGGGTGGATCGGCGGTGGCGGTCAGAGCGATGCGCGGCACTTCGGGCCAGCGCTCGTGCAGCACGGTGAGTTCGAGGTATTCGCGGCGGAAATCGTGTCCCCACTGGGAAACACAGTGTGCTTCGTCGATCGCGAACAGCGCCAGCCGCGCCCGGTCCAGCAGCGACAGAAAACGTGGGGTGAGCAGCCGTTCCGGGGCCACATACAGCAGGTCGATCTCGCCGGCGAGCAGCTGGCGTTCGATGGCCTGCGCGTCCTCCGCCTCAAGGGTGGAGTTGAGATAGGCGGCGCGTACGCCCAGCTGGCGCAGCGCTTCCACCTGGTCCTGCATCAGCGCGATCAACGGCGAAACCACGATCGCGGTGCCCTCGCGCAGCAGCGCCGGCAGCTGGTAACACAGCGACTTGCCGCCGCCGGTGGGCATCAGCACCAGGGCGTCGTTGCCCGTGGCGACATGTTCAACAATGGCGGCCTGCTCGCCGCGGAATGCGGAATGGCCGAAGACGCGCTGCAGCAGCTCCAGCGCAGGGGACTCTCGTGGGGATGACATGCCACAAGGATACCGGCGCGCCCGCGCGTGGCCTATCGGTGAACCGGCCGATATGGGATGGGGGAAGTCCTCCGGAGGGGAAGTCCTCCGGAGGGGTTGCCGGGGGGTGTCGGGGGGTGTCGGGGGGGTGTCGGGGGCGTAGCCCCGACCTACGGGTGACCGCCGATGGCCGTAGGTCGGGGCTACGCCCCCGACGAGTGTTACGTCACTGCAGCAGCGAACGCAGCATCCAGGCGTACTTCTCGTGGGTCTGCAGGCGCTGGGTCACCAGATCCTCGGTGGGCGCATCGTCGGCGTCGTCGGCTTCATCCAGCACGGTGCGGGCGGTGCGGCAGACGGCTTCGTTGCCTTCCACCAGCTGGCGGACCATCTCCTCCCACGATGGCGCCTTGGTTGCACCCGGCTCCTCGGCGATCGAGCTCAGCTTGGTGAACTCGGTGTACGAGCCCGGGGCGTTATAGCCCAGCGCCCGGATCCGCTCGGCGATTTCATCCAGCGCCTGCCACTGCTCGGTGTACTGTTCCTCGAACATCGCATGCAGCGAGTTGAACATCGGCCCGGTCACGTTCCAGTGGAAGTTGTGGGTCTTCAGGTACAGGCTGAAGCTGTCGGCCAGCAATCGGGACAGCTCGCTGGAAATCTTCCGGCGGTCCTTGTCCTTGATGCCGATATCCACCGCCGGGCCGGAACTGCCGGGCGCCGGCGAAGCGGCCGGAGTTGCGGCCTTGCTGCTCTTGGCGGGCTTGGCGGATTTGGCGGATTTGGCGGTCTTGCTGGGCTTTGCGGTCTTGCTTGACGGGGTCTTGGCCATGGTTCGGTCTCCCTGCATGCTGGAAAGGCGACAATACTCTTCTCTTGCTACAGCATTCTGTGTGGTCCGGTTTGTCCAGTTTCAAACGCACCAATGAATCCTAGGGGCCGTCCTGCGAGCGGGGCGTCAAGACAGGCGCGCCGCGCGATCGACGGCGCGATGGTGCGTGATCGCGGGCGCCTGATCGGGCTGTGGAACCGCTGGAATGCCGACCCGTCGCAGGCCGACGCGCGCGAGCGCTTCGAGCAGGCGCTGCAGGCTTCGGTACGGCAGCGCGAACAGCGCGCCGCCCGGTTGCCCGGTGCCAGCGTGGATACCGGGCTGCCGATCGCTGCCGAGGCCGAGCGCATCGTGGAGCTGATCCGCGCTCATCCAGTGGTGGTGATTGCCGGGGAGACGGGCTCGGGCAAGACCACCCAGCTGCCCAAGCTGTGTCTGGCGGCGGGCCGCGGCGCGGCGGGCATGATCGGCTGCACCCAGCCGCGGCGCATCGCGGCACGCGCCGTCGCGCGGCGGGTGGCCGAAGAGCTCAACGTGGTGCTGGGCGAGGAGGTCGGCTTCCAGGTCCGCTTCAGCGACCGGGTCAGTGAGCGCACCGCGGTCAAGTTCATGACCGATGGCATCCTGCTGGCGGAAATCGCCTCCGATCCCTGGCTGTCGGCCTACGACACGCTGATCATCGACGAGGCGCACGAGCGCAGCCTCAACATCGACTTCCTGCTGGGCTACCTGAAACAGCTGCTGCAGCGGCGTCCCGACCTGCGCCTGGTGGTCACCTCGGCCACCATCGATACCGGCCGGTTCGCCGAACACTTCGCCGATGCGCCGGTAGTGGATGTGGAAGGGCGGGGCTATCCGGTGGAAGTGCGCTGGCGGCCGCTGGAGGGTGAAGGCGAAGAGCAGGGCGAGCGCACCGTGGTGGACGGCGTGGTGGCGGCCTGCGATGAAATCATGCGCGAGCGGGGGACCGGCGACACCCTGGTGTTCCTGCCCGGCGAGCGCGAGATCCGCGACGCCCACCGGGCGCTGGAGAAGCGCAAGTACCGCCATACTGAGGTGCTGCCGCTGTATGCGCGGCTGTCGGTGCGTGATCAGGACCGGGTGTTCAACCCCGGCCCCCAGCGGCGGATCGTACTGGCCACCAACGTGGCCGAAACCTCGCTGACGGTGCCCCGCATCCACTATGTGGTCGATCCCGGCCTGGCCCGGGTCAAGCGCTACAGCCCGCGGCTGAAGCTGGACCGCCTGCACGTGGAGCCGATCTCTCAGGCCAGCGCCGACCAGCGCAAGGGCCGCTGCGGGCGTGTGGCGCCGGGCACCTGCATCCGCCTCTACAGCGAAGCCGATTTCCTCGCCCGGCCGCAGTACACCGACCCGGAGATCCGCCGCGCCGCACTGGCCGGGGTGATCCTGCGCATGCTCTCGCTGGGGCTGGGCGAGCCGCGTGGTGGGGGCCGCCGCCGGCGTGGGAAGGCTCCGGCCGAGGTGAAGACGAATCCGCGCCTGATCGAGGATTTCCCCTTCATCGATCCGCCCGATCCGCGGGCGGTGGCGGACGGCTGGCAGCAGCTGACCGAACTGGGTGCGGTGGATGAAGCACGTCGGCTGACCGGCATCGGCCGCTCGATGGCGCGCCTGCCGCTGGATGTGAAGCTGGCGCGCATGCTGGTGGCCGCGCATGCCCACGGCTGCCTGCGCGAGATGCTGGTGGTGGCTTCGTTCCTGGGCATCCAGGACCCGCGGGAACGCCCCGCCGACCAGCGCGCCGCCGCCGACAACGCGCATGCCGAATTCGCCGACCAGAAATCCGAGTTCATCGGCATCCTCAAGCTGTGGGAGGCGTATCGGCAGGCGCATGCCGATTCCACCCAGTCCCAGCTGCGGCGCTGGTGCGAGCGCCACTTCCTCGGCTTCCTGCGTATGCGCGAATGGCGGGAGCTGCATCGCCAGCTGAAGCTGCAGTGCGCTGAACTGGGATGGGAGGTGGATGCCTCCGGTCGCCAGGAGCCGGAAGCGGGCGCTGAAGGAAAGGAGAGCGCCGCACGCTACGCCACCCTGCACCGGGCGGTGATCGCCGGCCTGCCGACCCAGGTGGGCCAGCGCGTGGATCGCGGTTTGTTCGAGGGCCCGCGCGGACGCAAGTTCCAATTGTTTCCGGGTTCCACGCTGGCCCGCCGCCCGCCGCCGTGGGTGCTGTCG
Organism: Candidatus Luteimonas excrementigallinarum; assembly: GCA_019115725.1. Lineage (GTDB taxonomy): Bacteria > Pseudomonadota > Gammaproteobacteria > Xanthomonadales > Xanthomonadaceae > Luteimonas > Luteimonas excrementigallinarum. Next base: position 1,184 of record DXCY01000047.1, on the reverse strand, counting down.
GCCACGCTGCTGGACACCGAGCGGGTGTGGGCCCTGACCAACGCTGCGATCGAGCCCGAGTGGGTGATTGCCGAGCTGCCGCACCTGCTGGCCCGCCGGCATCACGATCCGCGCTGGGCCCGCTCCCAGGGGCGGGTGATCGGCAGCGAGCAGATCAGCCTGTTCGGCTTGGTGCTGGCGCCGAAAAAGCCGGTCGATTACGGCCGCCTGTACCCCGATCAGGCGCGGGAGATTTTCCTGCGCGATGGCCTGGCGCGGGGCGAGGTGAACCTGCGCAGCCCGTTTCTGGCCCGCAACGTGGCCACCCTGGAGAGCGCGCTGGAAGAGGAAGCCAAGCAGCGCCGCGTCGGCCTGGTGGTGGACGAGGACTGGATGGCCCAGTGGTATGCGCAGCGGGTCCCCGGCGACATCGTGGATGCGCGTTCGCTCGATGCCTGGTATCGCAAGGCGCCCAAGGCCGGGCAGCGGGCGCTGGAATGGAGCCGTGACGATCTGCTGGTGGCGGAGGAAAGCGATGCCGCCCGCTTCCCGCCGGTGATCGCCCTGGGCGATGCGCGCCTGGACGTGCAGTACCGCTTCGAGCCAGGCGCGCCAGACGACGGCATGACCGTCACCGTGCCCCTGCACCTGCTCAACGCGCTGGACCCGGCGCGCCTGAGCTGGCTGGCGCCGGGCTTCTATCTGGACAAGGCGACGGCGATGATCCGCTCGCTGCCCAAGACGCTGCGCCGCAACTTCGTGCCGGCGCCTGATTTCGCCAACGCCTTCGCCCACGCACACGAGCGCCCGGAAGCCGATGATTTCGCCGGTACCCTGGCCCGGTTCCTGCAGCGCATGACGGGGGTGGCGATCCAGGGCGCCGAGTTCGACGAGGCCACGCTGGATCCGCACCTGCGCATGAACCTGCGCCTGCTCGACGCAGACGGGCGCAGCGTGCTGGCCGAATCGCGCAGCCTTGATGAACTGCGGGAACGCTTCGGCAGGCGCGCCGCCGAGGCGTTCTCTGCCCGTGCCGCCCGCGGCATGGCCAGGCAGGGGCTGACCGCGTTCCCGGAAACGCCGGTTCCGCTGTCGGTACCCGGTGCTGGCGGCGTGGCAGCGTACCCGGCGCTGTCGGACGAGGGCGAAACCGCGGCGCTGGCGGTCTATGCCGATCCGGCCCAGGCCCGGCGCCTGCACCCGCA
>DXCY01000046.1 GCA_019115725.1 Candidatus Luteimonas excrementigallinarum | reverse complement strand
GTCGAGCACGGGCGAGGGGCGGCGGCGGGCCATCAGGCAGCCTCCGGCCCGGGCGGCAGTGCCAGCGCCCGCAGGCAGGCGTGGCGATGGGCGGCGCCGCTGGCCGGTCCCATGGGCGGATGTCCGGGCAGCAGCAGGCGGTAGCGGCGCTGATCGCGTTCGGCCTCGTCGATCCAGCGCGCCAGGCGGCGGATGCGCGCCTCGGCGGGCAGCGTGCCCAGAGTGGCCCAGTCCAGCACGATGTCGGCGCCCTGCGGTTCCTCGTACTCGCGCACCAGTAGCGTGTCGCGGCGGGCCGAAGGCTTCCAGGCGATGGCGCGGCGACTGTCGCCCCGGCGCCAGGTGCGCAGGTGGTGCAGGTCATCGCCGGCCGGATGCATGCGCGCCTGGGCGTTGTCGCCGGCGCCCAGCGGCAGCGCCGGGCCGTCGGGTTCCGGGGCCGGATAGACCAGCAGCGGATCCTGCGGCCAGACCCAGCTCCAGGCCCGTGCCAGGCCCAGCGGCCGGGTGGTGGAAATGCGGATGCGCTCCAGCGCCAGCCAGCCGCGGCGGACGGTGGGTATTTCCAGGGTCGCCTCGCCGGCGCCGCGGTCAAGCGACAGCGCGGAGGCGGCGGAGCCGGCCTCCACCCGCAGTCCGCGCCGGGCCCGGCGCGGATCGGCGCGCACGTGCACGCGCAGCAGCAGCGGCCGGCCCGCGGCCACCGGCTCGGCATTGACCGCGTGCACCATCAGTCCGCTCAGCTGCAAGTGGGCGGCGATCAGGCTGGCCAGCGCCGTGCCGGCCAGCACCAGCGCGAGCAGCAGGGCCGGGTTGTTGTTGTAGTTGAGCGCGCCCACGCCCATGGTCAGCAGCAGGACCAGGAAGAACAGCCCGAAGGCCGTGGGCAGCACATAGGTGCGGCGACGGTCGAAAAGGACCGGCAGCGGCTCCGGCTGGCGGGGACGGGCGAGCAGCTGCAGCCGGCGGAGCGGGCTGCGCGCGCGCGCCTCAGTCCACCGGGACCGCATGCAGGATCGCCCGGGCCAGCGCCACGCCGTCGGAGGCATCGGTTTCAGGCACCAGACGGTGGCCGGCCACCGCCGTGAACAGGGCCTGGACATCATCGGGCAGCACGTGGTGCTGGCCGCGCATCAGGGCATGGGCACGCGCCGCGCGCAGCAGGGCGATGCCCGCGCGCGGCGACAGGCCCACGCGCACGCCGTCGTGATGGCGGCTGCGGTTCACCAGTGCCTGCACGTAGTCCACCAGCGCGTCACTGGCGTGTACCGCCGCGGCGGCTGCACGCAGGCGGGCCAGGTCTTCCAGTTCGAGGACGGCGGTGGTGGTGGCGATCAGGTCACGGCGGTCACGGCCGGCCAGCAGCGCGCGCTCGGCGTCCTGGTCGGGATAGCCCAGGCTGATCCGCAGCAGGAAGCGGTCCAGCTGCGAGTCGGGCAGGGGATAGGTGCCGGCGAGGTCCAGCGGGTTCTGGGTGGCCAGGACAAAGAACGGATCGGGCAGCGGATGGGTGCGACCGTCCATGCTCACCTGGCGCTCGGCCATCGCCTCCAGCAGTGCGCTCTGGGTACGCGGCGGGGCGCGGTTGATCTCGTCCGCCAGCAGCACGTGGGTGAACACCGGGCCCTGGTGGAATTCGAACTTGCGTGCGCCGGTGTCGTAGATCGACACGCCCACGATGTCCGACGGCAGCAGGTCGGAAGTGAACTGCACCCGCTGGAAGCCCAGTCCCAGCGACGCGGCCAGCGCGTGCGCCAGGGTGGTCTTGCCGAGTCCGGGCAGGTCTTCGATCAGCACGTGTCCGTCGGACAGCAGGGCGGTGAAGGCCAGCCTCACCGCGTCCTGTTTGCCCAGCACCAGACCATTGACCTGCGCCTGGGCGGCGTCGAGTGCGCTTAACAATCCGTCGGTTAGCATGTCCGCCGGCGCTGGGGATACTGACATCTGCCTCTCCGGTTCTCGGGGCGCAATTTCGCGCTGGCGCCAATCCAGTGTAACGGGGTCGAATACGGATGCCGAATCAGAACGACATGCGTGGTGAAGGGCTGCGGATCGCCGGAGCGAAACGCGTCTTCATTGCGCTGTGGCTCGGGGTGCTGCTGCTCAAACTGGTGGTGGCTACCCAGCTTCCGCTGTTCGTGGACGAGGCATTCTACTGGCAGGAAGGCCAGCATCCAGGGTGGGCCTATTCCGACCTGCCGGGACTGACCGCATGGCTGATCCGGCTGGGCGTGGAAGTGGCCGGCAACAACCACTTCGGCGTGCGCCTGCCGTTCCTGCTGATGGGTGCGGCGTTGCCGTGGATGATGGTGGGCATGGTGCGCCGCGAGCTGGGCGAGGGTGCCGCGCCGTGGCTGGCTGGCAGCGCCACCGTGCTGCTGCCGCTGGCCGGCACGCTGGGCATCATGGCCCTGCCGGACGTGCCCATGGCGCTGGCCACCATGATGTGCCTGGACGCCGGCGCGCGCCTGCTGCGGCGGGTCGATTACGGTGCTGCGTTGCTGCTGGCCGTGGGACTGGCGATCGGCGCGCTCAGCCATTACCGCTTCATTGCGGTGATCGGCGTCGGGGTGATCGCGCTGGCGCTGCTGCCCAATGGCCGCCGCGCGCTGCGCGATCCGCGGGTGTGGATCGCGATCGCTTTCGGGGCGGCCGCCTGGGTGCCGCTGCTGGCCTGGAACATCGAGAACGCCGAGGCGGGGCTGCGCTTCCAGCTGGTGGAACGCCACCCGTGGGCACTGCATGCCAGTGGCTTCAGTTTCATCCCGCTGCAGATGCTGTTCGTCTCTCCGCTGCTGCTGGCCGGACTGCTGCTGGCGGGCTGGCGCGCGGCCCGTCATGGCGAGCGGGAGGTGGTGCGGCTGTTCGGCCTGCTGGGTGGGCTGGTGGTGCTCGGCTTTTTCGCGCTGGGATTCTTCGCCGATACCGAGCGGGTCAGCTTCCACTGGCCGCTGCCCGGTTACCTGGCGCTGATCCCGTTGCTGCCGGCACTGCTGGACAGCTGGCCGCGTTGGCTGCGGCGGGCCACCTGGGGGCTGGCAGGTGCGGGGCTGGCGGCGGTGTTCGCCTACTACGCCGCAGTGTCGATTCCTTCGGTGCGCGCACACAGCGCGGCGTGGAAGTGGTACCCCTCCAACTTCGCCGGCTGGAACGTGCTGGCCGACGCCGTGGAGGAAGAGCTCGCGCGGATGCCCGGGGACACGCGGCTGGTGGCCGACAACTTCAAGATTGGCGCCGAGCTGGGCTTCCGCCTGGACAACCCGCGGATCCAGGTGCTGGACCATCCGCTCAACCGTTTCCACGGCCGGGCGCCGCAGCTGCAGCTGTGGGGGCTGGAAACGCCGGGCCGGGCGCAGTGGGGCGATGACCCGGTGTTGCTGGTGGTCGGCGCCAGCGATGTGCCCTATCGCAACCTGCTGCGCCGCTACCACGCGCTGTGCGAACGGGTCGGACCGCTGCCGGCGCCGGCGCGCGTGCTCAATATCGATCACGGCAGTCAGCGATTCCTGCTGTTTGCACTGAAGGGCGGGGCCGGCGCGGATGTCGGCTGTACGGCGCCGGCGATGGCCTGGGTGGATACGCCGGTCAGCGGCGACAGGGCCGGCTGGCCGCTGGAAGTAGCGGGCTGGGCGTTCAAGGACGGCGTTGGCCTGTCGCGGGTCGAGGTGCTGCTGGACGGCACGCCCGTGGCCGAGGCCGAGTACGGCCTGGAGGCCCCGGGCATCGCCGGCTACTGGGGAATTTCCACGGACCCGTCGCACCCGCGGGTGGGCTTCCGCGCGCAGGTGGAGGCGCAACCGCTGCTGCGGCCCGGTCGCTACTGGCTGGGGCTGCGCCTGCATGGGCAGGACGGCAGCGTGGAAGACTGGAGCGAGCAGCCGATCATCATCGAATGACCGGCTCAGGCGCTGGGCTTACGGCAGGAGAAACCCGGCTTCGCGCAGCAGGCGCGCGGTGGCGATCAGCGGCAGGCCGACCAGGGCAGTGGGGTCGGTGCTGTGGATCGATTCGAACAGGGTGATGCCCAGGGCCTCGGCCTTGAAGCTGCCGGCGCAGTCGAACGGCTGCTCGGCATCCACGTAGCGCGAGATTTCATCGGCCGTCAGCGACCGGAAGCGGACCGTGGTGGTATCCAGCACCATCCGCGTCGGGTTGCCGGGCCCGGTCAGCGCGACTGCAGTGCGGAAGTGCACCTCGCGTCCCGACATCGCGCCCAGCTGGGCGATCGCGGCCTGACGATGGCCGGGCTTGCCCAGCGGCGCCCCGTCCAGCTCGGCCACCTGGTCGGAGCCGATCACCCAGGCGTCGGGGTGCGTGGCGGCCACCACGTCCGCCTTGAGCAGGGCCAGCCGACCGGCCAGCGCGGCGGGCGTTTCGCCGGGCAGGGCAGCTTCGTCGGCCTCTGGCCTGGCGGTATCGAAGGGCAGGCGCAGCCGCCCCAGCAGTTCGCGCCGATAGGGAGAGGTGGACGCCAGGATCAGTTGCATGGGCGGTCTCGGGATCAAGTGGTTTCAGGGCAGTGGCTTGGGAGCCTGTGGGTTCGCGAGGCGGAAATCAGTGCAGCGGCGCACGCGCGCGTTCGACCTGCAGCAGTTGCTGGTCGATGCGCTGGCGCGCTGCGTCGATCGACTCGCGTACTGTTTCCAGCTGCTGCGGCGAAGCGGCGGCGCCGTGCTCGCGCAGCCACAGGCGCTGGCGCAGCATTTCCTGCATGGCCTCGTGGACCGGGTTCCGGCTGTCGCCGGTCACCGCTTCAATTTCGGCGCGGGCCGCGCGCAGCCGTGCTTCCAGCGCATCGGCGGCGTCCAGCACGCTGGTCATGGCGCGGTGGTGACGGCCCTGGGCGCGGCGCCGGGAAAGTGCGATGACACAGGCAATAACGAGCGCGGCGGCGAGCAGCGCGGAGAGGATGGGGATCACGGCAGCTGCGGTGGTGGGTCAGGGGGCAGTCTGCCGTCCACCGGCTGGGCGGGCAAATTCACCGGTCCGGATGCGCTTCCCGGCAGGAAGCAGGGTGTGGTCCTGTTTGACAGCGCCATGCCGCAGCCCTACCATTTCGCCTCTTATGTCCGCGGAACTGTCCAGAAAGGTCGATTGGCGGCGCTCCGTCGCTGCAGGTCGGGAGCTGGAAGGGCGGTTGCCGCTGGCCGGAATGGCGCGTCTTGGCGACCTGCTGTTCGATACCGAAGGCCAGGTGCACTGGTCGGCCGGTTTCGGGCGCGATGAGCTGGGCGTGCCGTTCGTGGAAGTCCGCGTGGATGCGCGGCTGCCGCTGGAATGCCGGCGGACGCTGCAGCGCTACGAGCATCCAGTGCAGATCGTGCAGCGCTACGGATTGGTCCGTGACGAAGCCGATGAGGCCGGGCTTCCCGAAGGCTATGAGGCCCTGCTGGCGGACGGGGACGGATACGTGGATCCGCTCGCACTGGTTGAGGATGAACTGATCCTCGCCGTGCCGTTGATCCCGGTCAGTCCCGGCTCGGAATCGGTGGAACGGGACTGGCCCGTCCATGCGGATGAAGAAATGCGCGCCAACCCGTTTTCGGCGTTGGCGGAACTGAAGAAAAAACTTTAGAAACAACCGAACCTGTTGCTGGAGCAATTCCCATGGCTGTGCAGAAATCCCGTGTCTCCCCCTCCCGCCGTGGCCAGCGCCGCGCGCACGACAAGCTCTCGGCCAAGCAGCTGTCGACCGATCCGACCAGCGGCGAGATCCATATCCGCCACCACGTCACCGCTGACGGTTACTACCGTGGCAAGCAGGTGATCGTGCCGCGCGCCGGCATCGTCGAAGAAGACTGATCCAAAGCGCCGCCGTCCCTGGACGGCGGCCCTGCGGGCAACGCACGCCGCCGCGCCCGTGTAGCATGGCCCCGGAGATACCGGGCATCCGGTCGAGGACGGTTGTGCAGATGAATCAAACGGGTACGGCCCAGCGCGTGTATTCACGCATCGCGGGCACTGGCAGCTATCTGCCGGAAAATGTGGTGACCAACGACGATCTGGCCAAGATTGTGGACACCAGCGACGAGTGGATCGCGGCCCGCACCGGCATCCGCCAGCGCCACGTGGCGGCCGAAGGTGAAACCACTTCCGACCTTGCCTACCAGGCCTCGCTGCGGGCCCTGGAAGCGGCCGGCGTGAAGCCGGAAGAGCTCGATCTGATCGTGCTCGGTACCACCACCCCCGACCTGATCTTCCCCTCCAGTGCCTGCCTGCTGCAGCACCGGCTGGGTGCCAACGGCTGCGGCGCGTTCGACGTCAACGCGGCCTGTTCCGGCTTTCTGTACGGGCTGTCGGTGGCGGACAAGTTCATCCGCACCGGCGATGCGAAGACCGTGCTGGTGGTCGGTTCGGAAACCCTGACCCGCATGGTCGACTGGGAAGACCGCACCACCTGCGTGCTGTTTGGCGATGGTGCCGGCGCGGTGGTGCTCAAGGCCGATACCGACACCGGCATCCTCAGCACCCACATGCACGCCGACGGCGGCAAGAAAGAGCTGCTGTGGAACCCGGTGGGCGTTTCGGTGGGCTTCAAGGAAGACGAGAAGAACGCCGGCGTGCGCATCAGCATGGCCGGCAGCGAAGTGTTCAAGCACGCCGTGCGGGCACTGGACTCCGTGGTCGACGAGACCCTGGCAGCCAACAACCTCGACAAGAGCGATCTTGACTGGCTGATTCCCCACCAGGCCAACCTGCGCATCATCGAAGCGACCGCCAAGCGGCTGGAAATGCCGATGGAGCGGGTCATCGTGACCGTTGACCGTCATGGCAACACCTCGTCCGGTTCGGTGCCGCTGGCGCTGGACGAAGCGGTGCGTTCGGGCAAGGTGGAGCGTGGCCAGCTGGTGCTGCTGGAAGCCTTTGGTGGCGGCTTCACCTGGGGATCGGCGCTGCTGCGCTACTGATTTCCGCCTTCTTGCATACGCCGTAGTACAGACATCCTGGCGGATGGGCCCGTATCATTGGCGGTTGGTTTTTTGACTGCGGGTGTGTGCGGTGACCGATTCACGGCTTGCTTTCGTATTTCCCGGCCAGGGGTCCCAGTCCATGGGCATGCTGGCCGACCTGGCCGCCAGCCACGCTGAGATCACCGAGGTGTTCGCCGAGGCGTCGGAAGGCGCGGGCGTTGACCTGTGGGCACTGGCCCAGTCGGGTCCGGAAGAACAGCTCAACTCCACCGAATTCACCCAGCCCGCGCTGCTGGCCGCCGGCGTGGCGGTCTACCGCGTGTGGCGCGCCCGGGGCGGCGCACAGCCCGCGCTGATGGCCGGGCACAGCCTTGGCGAATACGCTGCGCTGGTGGCCGCCGGCGCGCTGCCGCTGGGCGAGGCCGCCCGCCTGGTGCGCCTGCGTGGCCAGCTGATGCAGGCCGCGGCGCCTGCGGGCACCGGTGCCATGGCCGCCGTGCTCGGCGCCGATGACGCGGTGGTGGCAGCGGCCTGCGAGCAGGCCTCCGAGGGCGAAGGCGTGGTCGTGCCGGCCAATTTCAACTCCCCGGGCCAGGTGGTGATCGGCGGCCATGCCGACGCCGTCGACCGGGCACTGGCGTTGCTGGCCGATCAGGGTGTGCGCAAGGCGGTCAAGCTGGCTGTCAGCGTGCCCTCGCATACGCCGCTGATGCGCGAGGCCGCCAACCGGCTGGCCACAGCCATGGGCGAGCTGCAGTGGAACGATCCCGAGGTGCCGGTGGTGCAGAACGTGGATGCCGAGGTGCACGCAGGTGCCCACGCCATCCGCGACGCCCTGGTGCGCCAGCTGTACCTGCCGGTCCAGTGGACGGGCTGCGTGCAGACCCTGGCCGCGCGCGGTGCCGGTGTGATCGCCGAATGCGGCCCGGGCAAGGTCCTTTCGGGCCTGGCACGGCGCATCGACCGCTCGCTCAAGGCGCTGCCGCTGGGCACGCCGGATGAGTTCGACGCCGCGCTGGCAGAATGGAACAGCTGACGCGGTACCCCCGCTACTGCAAGGAAATGAACCCATGACCCAACCCCTGAAAGGCGAGATCGCCCTCGTTACCGGCGCCAGCCGCGGCATTGGCGCAGCGATTGCCGACCTGCTCGCCGAGCAGGGCGCGACCGTGATCGGTACCGCCACCAGCCAGGCCGGCGCGGATGCGCTCGGCGCGCGCCTTGCCGCCATCGGCACCGGCCACGGCCGGGTGCTCGACGTGGCCGACGGCGACGCCATCGACGCGCTCATTGCCGATATCGGCAAGGAATTCGGCGCCATCAGCATCCTCGTCAACAATGCCGGCATCACCCGCGACAACCTGCTGATGCGGATGAAGGACGAGGACTGGCAGGCGATCCTGGATACCAACCTCACCAGCGTCTACCGCGCTTCCAAGGCGGTGATGCGCGGCATGATGAAGGCGCGCAAGGGCCGGATCATCAACATCGCCTCGGTGATCGGAGTGATGGGCAACGCCGGGCAGGCCAACTACGCGGCGGCCAAGGCCGGTGTGATCGCCTTCAGCAAGTCGCTGGCCCGCGAGATCGGTTCGCGCGGAGTGACGGTGAACGTGGTGGCCCCGGGCTTCATCGCCACCGACATGACCCGCGACCTGCCGGAAGATGCAAAGCAGGAGATGGCCGGGCAGATTGCCCTGGGCCGTCTCGGCGACCCGGCCGACGTGGCCGGCGCAGTGGCTTTTCTTGCCGGGCCGTCGGCCGCCTACATCACCGGCGAGACCCTGCACGTCAACGGCGGCATGTACATGCCGTAACCCCCATTCCGGGGCGCAAGCCCCTGAACAGGAAAGGGCGCCGGCTACTTTCGCCGAACGCCCGGCTTTCCCTTAAACTATCGGGCCGCAAGAATTTATCGGCCCCACGGAGCAAAGTACCCATGAGCAGCATCGAAGAACGCGTCAAGAAGATTGTGGTGGAGCAGCTGGGCGTGAAGGAAGACGAGGTCAGCGCCAGCGCTTCCTTTGTCGACGACCTTGGCGCCGACTCGCTGGACACCGTGGAACTGGTGATGGCGCTTGAAGAAGAATTCGAGTGCGAGATTCCGGACGAGGAAGCCGAGAAGATCACCTCGGTGCAGCAGGCCATCGATTACATCAAGACCAACGTCAAGGCGTAATCGCAGGCGGCCGGGATGCGCGCGCCCAGTGCCGCGTATCCACGGCCGTGCATCGCCCCGGGCTGGTCCAGGGGCGGGGCATTGATGGACACGGGGCCGCATTTGCGGCCCTGTGCATTTCAGGGGCGGCGCGATCCGCGCGCCCGTCAGTCATCGGTATCTATCCAAGGAGCACTTCATGTCCAAACGACGCGTGGTCATCACCGGCCTGGGCATCCTGTCGCCGCTGGGCGCGGACCTGGCTTCCAGCTGGGATGGCATCGTGGCCGGGCGTTCGGGCATCGGGCCGATCACGCACTTCGACGTCTCCGCGTTCCCGACCCGGATTGCCGGCGAGGTGCCGGATTTCGACCCGACGAAGTGGATCGCGCCCAAGGACCTGAAGAAGATGGACCCGTTCGTGCATTACGGCGTGGGCGCTTCGATGATGGCCATTGCCGACGCCGGCGTGGAAATCAACGAAGCCAATGCCGGGCGCATCGGCGTGGCGATCGGTGCCGGTATCGGTGGCCTGAAGGGCATCGAGGAAACCACCATCAAGTACCACGAGGGCGGCCCGCGCAAGATCTCGCCGTTCTACGTGCCCAGCACCATCATCAACATGGTGGCTGGCCAGGTGTCGATCATGACCGGCGCCAAGGGGCCGAACATTGCCGCGGTGACCGCGTGCACCACGGCCACCCACAACATCGGCCTGGCGATGCGCATGATCCAGTACGGCGATGCCGATGTGATGATCGCCGGCGGCGCCGAGTACGCCACCACGGCGACGTCACTGGGCGGGTTCTGCTCGATGCGCGCCCTGTCGACCAATAACGAGAATCCGCAGGCCGCCTCGCGCCCCTGGGACAAGGGCCGCGACGGCTTTGTCATGGGCGACGGTGCGGGCGTGCTGATCCTCGAGGAATACGAACACGCCAAGGCGCGCGGTGCGCGCATCTATGCCGAGCTGGCCGGTTTCGGCATGAGCGGCGACGCCTATCACATGACCGCGCCGAGCGAGAGCGGCGAGGGTGCGGCGCGTTGCATGGACCACGCCATCGCCGATGCGGGCATCCCGGCGGAGCGCATTGGATACATCAACGCCCACGGCACCTCCACCCCGGCCGGCGACCTGGCTGAAACCATGGCCATCAAGGCCTCGCTGGGTGCGCACGCGCACAAGGTGGCGGTCAGCTCCACCAAGTCGATGACCGGGCACCTGCTGGGCGCGGCGGGCGGCGTGGAGGCGGTGTTCTCGGCGATGGCCATCCATACCGGCATCCTGCCGCCCACCATCAACCTGGATGATCCGTCCGAGGGCTGCGATCTGGATTACGTGCCGCACACCGCCCGCGAGGCGAAGGTGGACGTGGTGCTGTCCAACTCGTTCGGCTTCGGCGGCACCAACGGCACCCTGGTGTTCTCCCGGGTCTGATCCACCGGGCGCACTGCGCCCCCTGTCGCCAGGACCGGCTCCATGCTGATTTCCCGTCCGCTGCCGGCCGCTCCTGGCCTGCTGGCGCTGCATCGTGCAGCGCCAGCGCGCTATCCGGTGCTGCTGCAGTCCGTGGCCCACGGCACCGCCCAGGGCCAATGGGACATGCTGCTGGCCTGTACCGGCACTTCGCTGGCGCTGGATGCCCAGGGACAGACCCGCGACGGTGAGGGCAGGGTGCTAAAAGCCTCCTTCCTGGACGCGCTGGATGGCCTGTGGCGCGGCCACCAGGTGCCGCGCACCGAGCCCCGCTGGCCGTTCCGCGGCGGCTGGGCGCTGCTGCTGGGCTATGAACTGGCCGCCCAGGTGGAACCCGTGCTGCGCCTGCCGCCGGCCCCCGGCAAGCTTCCGGTGGCCGTCGCTTTGCGCTGTCCTGCCGCGCTGCTGCGTGACCGCAACAGCGGTGAATGTATGGCAGTGGCCGAACCGGGGCATGAGGGCCTGCTGGCGCAGATGATGACCGACGCCTCGGCCGCGGCCGTGCAGCCGGAGCTGCCGCCGTGGGCGCCGCCGGCCAGCCTCGACGAGGATGCGCCGGAGCGGTTCACCACAGGCGTGGAGAGGATCCTGGCGTACCTGGCCGCGGGCGATGTGTTCCAGGTCAACCTGTCCCGCGCCTGGCGGGCCCGTTTCACCGAAGCGCCCGAGCCGGCGGCCGTCTATGCGCGCCTGCGCGAGGTCAGCCCCGCGCCGTTTTCAGGCCTGTTTCATGGCGATGGCTGGGCGGTGGCCAGCGCATCCCCGGAGCGGCTGGTGTCGGTCCGCGGTGACGTGGTGGAAACCCGGCCGATCGCCGGCACCCGGCCGCGCCTGCCGGGCGATGACGATGCGCTGCGGGTGCAGGAGATGGTGGGCGATCCCAAGGAGCGCGCCGAGCACGTGATGCTGGTGGACCTGGAGCGCAACGATCTCGGCCGGGTGTGCACTGCCGGCAGCGTGGAAGTGGACGAATTGATGACCGTGGAAAGCTACGCCCAGGTGCATCACATCGTCAGCAACGTGCGCGGGCGCCTGCGGGACGATGCCAGTCCCGGACAGGTGATCGCCGCGGTGTTCCCGGGTGGCAGCATCACCGGCTGTCCGAAGGTGCGTTGCATGCAGATCATCGCCGAACTGGAAGGGGTGGGGCGTGGCGCCTACACCGGCGCAATGGGCTGGCTGAACCGCGATGGGGACATGGATCTGAACATCCTGATCCGCAGCGCGGAGCTGGAAGGCGACACGCTGCGTTTCCGCACCGGCGCAGGCATCGTGGCCGACTCCATCCCGGCCCGCGAGCTGGCAGAGACCCGCGCAAAGGCCCGCGGCATGCTCCTCGCCCTCCAGTCGTAGGCAGGCGTCACACGCGCTCCTACGCGAGCGGAGCCCAAGGTATCCTGAGGCGATGATCTTCTTCTTCAGTACAAGGCAGGGATGGCGGTGAGCCGGCGCGGGTTGGGTATCGGACTGTTTTTTGCGATTTCCGCGCTGCTGGCCGGCGGGCTGGCCTACCTGGCGTGGAACCACCATCAGGGTTTCGCCAACGGGCCGCTGTCGGGCATCGACGCAGGCGACACCGTGGTGGTCGAGCGCGGGGATTCCTTCCTGCGCGTGCTCGGCCGGCTGCGCGAAGCCGGCATCAGCGATGGTCACCGGATCGAGTGGCAGCTGCTGGCGCGGCGGCTGGATGCCGGCGGCCGGCTGCAGGTGGGCGAATACCGGCTCGAGCCCGGGATGAGCGCCACCGACGTGCTGGTGCAGATGCGCGAAGGCCGGGTGATCCGCCACCGCTTCACCATCGTGGAGGGCTGGAACATCCGCGAACTGCGCAGCGCGCTGGCGACCGCAACGCCGCTGCTGCATGAAACCCGGGATCTGGATGACAGCGCGCTGATGCAGGCGCTGGATCGCCCGGGCGTGCATCCGGAGGGCCGCTTCCTGCCGGAAACCTACCTCTATACCCGCGGCGACAGCGACCTGGACCTGCTGCGCCGCGCCGCTGCGGCGCTCGACCGTGCGCTGGAACAGGCCTGGGCGCAGCGTGCCGATGGCCTGCCATTGGAAAGTGCCGAGGAGGCGCTGGTGCTGGCCTCCATCATCGAGAAGGAAACCGGTATCGCCGAGGAGCGCGGCCGCATCGCCGGCGTGTTCACCCGGCGCCTGCAGCGCGGCATGCGCCTGCAGACCGATCCGACGGTGATCTACGGCATGGGCAGCGCCTTTGACGGCAACATCCGCCGCAGCGATCTGCAAACCGACACTCCCTACAACACCTACACCCGCGATGGTCTGCCGCCGACGCCGATCGCCATGGCCGGCAGCGATGCGATCCGCGCCGCCACCCGG
>DXCY01000001.1 GCA_019115725.1 Candidatus Luteimonas excrementigallinarum | reverse complement strand
GGTGCGCAACGTGCTCGATAACGCCCTGCGTTACGCAGGACCCGACGCACCGGTGGAATTGTCGGTGCAGTTCGATCGCCTGCATCAGCGGGCATCGATCGAAGTGGCCGACCGCGGGCCCGGAATGAGCGAGGAGGAACTGGCCCATGCGGGACAGCGGTTCTGGCGCGGGGGGCGCGGCAGGTCGAGCGGCGACGGCGCCGGGCTGGGGCTGTCCATCGTCGATGCGATCATGCGCCGCCATGGCGGCGCAGTGACCTTGCAGGCGAGGGATCCGGACGGGCTCAGGGTGCTGCTGGAACTGCCAACCACGGGGCAGGATCCAGCCAGCTGACCAGTCAATTGGCCCGCCCGCCGGATCCCGCGCTGGCGACCGCAATCAGAACGCCACGTGCGACCAGATGCCGAACTCCCGGTTGATCTGGCGGATGGCCGCCGTCTCGATGTCGATGTGCTTGTAGGCGGCCGACAGGCGCAGCTTGTTGCTGTGGCGCCATTCCAGGGCGGCGCTGTAGTAATCGCGCTCGTTCTGCCCGGCGATCCGGCGGCTGCCCTTGGACGTGTCATGGCGCACGTACACCGAATAGTTCGGGTTGAACCGGTACGAGCCCCACAGCGAGGTGCCGTTGGCGGCGTCGGGATCAACCTGGTTCACCCGGTTCCAGTTGCTGCCGTAGAAGTACTCCGCGCCCAGCCGCCACGGACCTGAAACATAGGTGACCGCACCGTTCCAGCGCTCGGCGGTGTGCATGTGCGGGCGATCGCCCTTGTCCATGGCCCGGGTGCCGCGATAGCCGCCCAGGTGAAGCTGCAGGCCATCGACCACCTCCCAGCTCACCCGCGCCTGGTAATCGGGGCTGTCGCCGGTGCGCGGCTTCTGGAAGCCCGCGCCGGTAACGGCAGCCACCGTCCACGAGACCGGTCCGGCGTTACCCAGCAGGTGCACGCCCCAGTCGGCAGGCGTGCCCTGGCCGTTCATCGGGATCATGCCGGGATCCAGATAGCGGTAGCCGTTGATCTGGGCCAGCGGCAGGATCCAGGTGTCCGGGGCATTGCCCAGGCGCAGGCGCAGGTTGTCGCCGAACTTGCGCTGCACGTAGGCATGGCGGAACAGCAGGTCGGTCGGATCCTGGTAGCGCTGCCACTGGAAATCGGTGGTCACGTGCATCGACCAGTTCTGGTTGAACTGATGGTCGACGTTGATCCAGAACCGCTTGAGGTCAACGTTGAGATTGTCTCCGCCCAGCTCGCGGTCCTGGTGGCTGGCGTTGACGAAGATCAGGCCGGAGATGCTGGTCTTGCCGGATTCGGCGTCGTTGGCCAATGCCGCGCCCGCCGGAGCAAGCAGCCCAAGCAGGATGGCGGAGCATGCGGCGGCCAGCGCCTTGGTGCGCTTGTGTTTCATTGAGGGGGTCCTTTGGTTTTGCTTCAAATGGGGGAGGCAGGCGACAGGCGCGCCTGCCCTGTTGCGATGTCACACCTTGCTGACCCGTACCGGCAGGCCCTGGCGCACGACCGCGCCGGAGACCCAGTCGATCCACACGTTGTCCTTTCCGGGGCGGGTGGGATCGGCGAAGCCCAGGTTGTTGAGGTTCACGCCCTGGCCGTGCTGCGGATTGGCAGGCGTGGGCTCACCATCCACCAGGTGCGATACGGTGCCCAGCTGTTTGTGGCCGTAGCCGTGCTCGATCGCCACTGCGCCGCGGGCGATGCCGCCGCGCACCAGCGCCACGCCCTGGAGCGTGCCGCCGGGCGTGGACACCTCGACCCGGTCGCCGTTTGAAATACCCAGTTCGGCGGCGTCATCGCGATTGATGCTGATCGGATTGTGCGGATGCACCTGGCGCAGGCGCGAGGCGGCGATCGACATCGAACTCATCAGGTTGGACTTGTACGAGGTCATGTGCAGCGGCCACTGCTGCTCGTCGAACTGCTCGCGCATGGGGGTGCCGTCGGCCAGGCGGGTGGGATACCAGGTTGGGCAGCCGCTGTAGCGCTCGCCGTTCATCGAGTGGCGCATCGCCGCCAGGCCCTCGTTCCAGATCGTGACCGGGGCGGAGGGCCTGATCTTCAGGTGCTCGCCGTCCCAGGCATCTTCCACCCGGTCGAAGCGCCCGCCCCGGCTCATCACCATGGCCACGCGACGGACCTCTTCGGGCTTCACCCGCTTTTCCACTTCCGGCATCCAACGGGTCAGGCCAGTGATCTCAATGTCGTCGTCGCTGGCCTCGGGCACGGGTGCGCCTGCCTGGTAGGCGATGTTGCACACCGCGCGCAGGTAAAAATCCTCGGCCGACTCCAGGTCCAACGGCTCGCCGTCACGGGTACTCATGGCGTTCTTGCCGAAGCCGGGCAGGCCCAGCTCGCGCGCCACGGCGAAGATGAAGGTTTCAAAACTCACCGGCCTGCCGTCGGCCGTGCGCACGGTGGCGGCATCCACCGCCGGCCAGCGCACGGTGCTGCTGCGGGCAACCACGTCCGCCCACGGCGCGCCGATGCCCCAGCTTTCATAGGTCACGGTGTCGGGCACGATGTAG
>DXCY01000045.1 GCA_019115725.1 Candidatus Luteimonas excrementigallinarum | reverse complement strand
ATCATGAGTACGGCACCCGCTGCAGCACGGTGGTGCTGGTGGGCGATGACGGCATTCTGTTCGCCGAACGCCGCTTCGATCCGAGCGGCGTGCCTGCGGGTGGATCTTCGACATGGCAACCTTTCCAGGAGCGCCCCCAATGAGCATCATCACCCGCGGCCGCCCGCTCGCCGCTGCCATCCTGACCACGGCGCTTCTGGGAGGTTGCAGCAACGACGCCCCGGAGCTGCCGGCAAAGCTCGCCTGCCAGGTCGGGGCCTGGACCTTCGACAGCGGCGAAACGATGGTGTTGGCGCCGGCCAACGGCAACCTCCGCTACCGCTTCCTCGACGGACGCATCGGGCTGTTCCGGGCGGAAGACGACCAGGGACGATACGCGGCGCTGGAGGGCTGGCGACAGGACGGGCCGACGGTGGCCTCGGCCACCTTCGGGCCCTGCCCGGCCGACCGGATGGAGTTCGAACTCCGGGACGGCCCTGTCGGCACCGCCACGCGGCTGGATCTTCCAACGCAGGACACGACGTTCACCAGCGGCGATCTGACCCTGCGCGGACGCCTGGTGATGCCGGCGCATGCGGACGGCCCGGTGCCGCTGGCCGTGCTCGTGCACGGCTCGGAGGACTATTCGGGCGTGGACGTCTATCCCACGCAGTACCTGCTGCCGGCCCAGGGCGTGGCGGTGTTCGTCTACGACAAGCGCGGCACCGGCGGCTCGCAGGGTGAATACACGCAGGATTTCCACGTGCTGGCGGACGACGCCGTCGCCGCGCTGGAGACCGCCCGGCGCATGCGCCCGGGAGGATTCTCGCGCACCGGCTTCCTCGGCAGCAGTCAGGGTGGCTGGATCGCCCCGCTGGCGGCATCACGCGCGGACGTCGACTACGTGGTTGCCCAGTACGGCCTGGCCGAGACCGCGTTGGCAGAAGATCGCGAGCAGGTCATGGACGACCTGCGCGCAGCCGGTCACGACGACGAAGTGCTGGCCAGGGCGCGCGGGATCACGGACGCAACCGCGCTGCTGATCACATCCGGTTTCACCCGCGGCTTCGAAGAGCTGGATGATGTGCGCCGCAGGTACGGCGACGAGCCGTGGTTTGCCGACGTGCGCGGAGAGTTCACCGGTCGGATCCTGGACATGCCGGCCTGGCTGCCGCAGTGGGTGGCGCGCGCGATATTCGCGCGCCTGGATGTGCAGACAAGCTGGTAATACGAGCCGATGCCGGTGCTTGAAGCGCTCGCAATGCCACAGCTTTGGATCATCGCCGGCGAGGACCTGGAGGCGCCCAACGCCGAGACGCTGCGGCGCATCCGCCTGCTGCAATCCCGCGGGGTTCCGGTGGACCTGGCGGTGTTCCCGGACACCGATCACGGCATCTATGAATTCGCCGAAGGCGAGGACGGGCGCATCATGCTGCGCCACCCGGATGGCTACCTGCGCCTGCTGGCGGAGTGGATCACACACCCCCGCCTGGAGGGGGAATACGGCAGCGCACAGCTGGAGCCCACCCCACAAAGCAGAAGGCCCAGTCTCCCGGGTATGACCCCGGGTGGCTGAGCCTTCCTTGTCGAAGTGCGGCATCGGGTCGGTACCCTCTGCTGTCTGCTTCGACGGTTGCAGCATATCGCCGCACCTGTGATGGCGGCGTCAAGATTCCGGCGGCAATGCGGGCGGATGACGGAAGCCCGGATCAGGCCATGGCCACCATCCACGCCCGGTCAGGGCATAGCGGTCGGCAGCACGCTCGAAGCGGTTGCGCACGCTGATCCCGCCGCAGGCCAGGTACAGCGGCAGGAACAGCGGTCCCAGCACCATGTACTGGTACACGTGTGCACGCTCGTGGTCGCCCAGCCGCACCGCGGGCTGCTGGCAGTGCCCGGCACGATGCGCATAGGTGTGGCAGCTGTGGTCCAGTGAATCACCGGTGTGGACGATGGCATTGCCGAAGGTAATCGCCCCGCCCGGTCCCCAGGGCCAGCGGCGGAACACGATGGCCCGTTCACTCCGCTCCCAAGCCATCCGCGCGCCGAACGGCAGGCCGGCCAGCCCCAGCAGCAGCCCGAGTACCGTATTGGGCAGGGTCCAGAGCATGCCCAGCGCCTGCAGCGCCGTGGTGCCGGCGGCGCGCATCACGCGCTGCGGACTCAATCGCCCTCGGGCATCAGCAGCCACAGGATCAGGTACACCAGGATCCCGGGGAAACCCGCCGACACCACCGAGGCGACCACGTACACCACCCGCAGCATGGTGGAGTTCCAGCCGAAGCGACGGGCGATGCCGCCGACCACCCCGGCCAGCACCCGGTCATCGGTGGTGCGGGAAAGCGTGGGTTGGCTCATGTGATGTCTCCCTGCTCAGGACCGGTCGGCCAGCCACTGGTGGATGGCGGTGGGCACTTCCTTCTGCGCCCGACCGGACACGTAGATGCCGATATGCCCGCCACGGAAGGACAGTTCGGAATAATCCGCGCTGCCCACCAGTCCCTTCAGCGCGCGCGAGGCGTCCGGCGGCACCAGGTGGTCATGCTCGGCATAGATATTGAGCACGGGCATGTCCACCAGTCCCAGGTGCACCTCTTCATCGCCGATCGTGATACCGCCGTTGACGAAGCCGTTGCCCTGGTAGAACTGCTTGATGAACTGGCGGAAGGCTTCGCCGGCCTGGTCCGGTGAATCGAAGATCCACTTTTCCATGCGCAGGAAATCCTCCAGCCCCTTTGGATCATCCAGGATGTCCACCAGCCCCACGTACTTCTGCACGAACAGCCGCCACGGCTTCAGGGTGAGGTAGGTGAAGTTCATCATGTCCGCTGGCACGTTGCCCAGCGTGTCCACGAACAGGTCCACATCCAGCTCGCGGGTCCAGTTGGACAGCATGTTGTCTTCGGTGTGGAAATCCACCGGCGTGACCATGGTGATCAGGTTGCGCACCCTGTCCGGATGCAGCGCGGCATAACACAGCGAGAACGCACCGCCCTGGCAGATGCCGAGCAGGTTGATCGCGTCCAGGCCATGCGCCTTGCGCAGGTAGTTGACCGCGCCACCGATGAAGCGCTCGATGTAGTCCTCCAGGGTGAGGAAACGGTCCGAGCGGTCCGGGTAGCCCCAGTCGATGATGTATACATCTTCGCCTTGGGCCAGCAGACCTTTGACGATGGAGCGATTGGCCTGCAGGTCAACCATGTAGGGCCGGTTGACCAGGGCGTAGCTCATCAGCAGCGGCACCCTGGCGGTCGGCTTTTTCTCACCGATGAAGCGATACAGCACCACCTTGCCATCGCGCCAGACCTCCTGCCGCGGCGTGGCACCGTAGTCGAAGTCACCCACTTCACGCAGCGACTGCAGGCCGGCCCCGAGCTTGCGCTGGAAGCGCGAAGTTTCCTCCACGATCCGATCGACACCGATATTCAGCGGTCCGTTCATTTCAGCTCTCCGCCTTCGTGGTCACGGCCTTGCGCGGAGCCGCTTTCCTTGCCGCTTTCTTCGCGGCCTTCTTCGTCGCCTTCTTTACCGTTGCCTTCTTCGATGCAGCCCCGCCTGCCTTCTTCGCAGGCTTTGCGGCGACCTTCTTTGCAGCCTTCCTTGCCGTCTTCACCGCCGGCGTCGTGGCCGCGCGTGCAGGTGCGGGGGATGCTGGCGAAGCGGGCTGCGGCGCTATGCCAGGTGCATTCGCCTGCACCGCCTCCAGCGCATCGCGCAGCCGGCGTACGGCGCGTTCCAGCTCCACGATCTTGCGGTGCGCGCCGTCCAGCTCGCTGCGGGTGGGCAGGTCGAACAGGCGGCTGGCCTGCTCGATCTGCTCCTGGATCGCTGCGCGCAGCCGCATCTGCGCGTTGGCGAGTTCCCCATAGACGGTGCGGAACTCCGTCGACAGCGCGATCTCCGCATAGGCCTCTTCGGCCGCATCGATCCACAGGTCGAACAGCGCCCGCGGTGATTCGATCTGCCGCCCCGGCTCCTCGTGCTCGACCAGCTTGTCCTCGAAGATCCCGAACGCGGCCTGGCCGGCCTTGAACATCAGCGCGTTGTAGGCGCTGTTGGCCTGCTGGTATTCCACCTGCGCCCGGGCCAGCGCCTGCAGCCGCTCCTGGTGCTCACGGGTGAAGCCGAACGCCGGCATGCCCATCCAGGCCCGGCCCTCGCGCAGGGTGGCATCCAGATAGGGCGAAGCATCTTCGATCCACTGCTCCAGGCCCTGCATCCCGTGGCCGCGCATGCTGCGGAACATCCCAGGGAACGGGTTCTCCCCGCTGGCGCCCAGCGCCTCGCGCCAGGCGGCGGCAATATCACGCGCCGTATTGTCGCGCCCGGCAAAGCGTTCGGCGACCTGCTGCATCTGCCCGAACCAGTCGCGCGCCTGGGTGTTGAAACGCTCCAGGGTGTCAT
>DXCY01000007.1 GCA_019115725.1 Candidatus Luteimonas excrementigallinarum | reverse complement strand
AGGTCGGCAAGCTGTTCCGGCGCCAGGCGCAGGCCCGCCTTCTGCAGCGGCTCTGCGATCTCGGGCAGCTGCTGCGGAACCCACATGCCCTCCCCGGCGGAAGCGGAAACGGAAGCCAGCGACAGGGCGGCAACGAAGGCGGCGATCGGTACAGGACGCATGCGGCGGTCTCGAAAGGGCACGGCCCGCAAGTCTACCGCCGCGCGCGCTGCCGGTGATCCCATGCCCTCCGGCACGCGCCGGGGCGCCCCGGCCCGCAGCGTATAATCGGCGGCCCGATCCCCGATGGAATGCCACCCGATGTCGCAAGCCGCCCAGATCCCCACCACCATGCGCGCGCTGGTCAAGCGCGAAGCCGCCAAGGGCATGTGGATGGAACAGGTTTCCGTGCCCACCCCGGGCCCGAACGAGGTGCTGATCCGGGTCGAGAAAACCGCGATCTGCGGCACCGACCTGCACATCTACCTGTGGGACGAGTGGAGCCAGCGCACGATCAAGCCCGGCCTGGTGGTGGGCCATGAATTCGTCGGCCACATCGCGCAGATCGGCCCGGGTGTGAGCGGCTACGAGATCGGCCAGCGGGTCTCCGCCGAGGGTCACCTGGTGTGCGGCAACTGCCGCAATTGCCGCGCCGGCCAGCAGCACCTGTGTCCCAACACGGTGGGCATCGGCGTGAACCGCGACGGCGCCTTCGCCGAGTACATCGTGATGCCGGCCAGCAACCTGTGGCCGATCCCCGATGAAATCCCCAGTGCCCTGGCCGCCTTCTTCGATCCCTACGGCAACGCCGCGCACTGCGCGCTGGAATTCGACGTGGTCGGCGAAGACGTGCTGATCACCGGCGCCGGCCCGATCGGGGTCATGGCCGCCGGCATCTGCAAGCACATCGGCGCGCGCAACGTGGTGGTGACCGACGTCAACGACTACCGCCTGCAGCTGGCCACCGAAATGGGCGCCACACGCGTGGTCAACGTGGCCAACGAGTCGCTGCGCGCCGTGATGGCCGAGCTGGGTCTGGAAGGCTTCGACGTGGGTCTGGAAATGAGCGGCAACCCGCACGCCTTCAACGACATGCTCGACGGCATGTACCACGGCGGCAAGGTGGCCCTGCTCGGCATCCTGCCCAAGGGCGCCGGCATCAACTGGGACCGCATCATCTTCAAGGGCCTGACCGTGCAGGGCATCTACGGCCGGCGCATGTACGAGACCTGGTACAAGATGACCCAGCTTGTGCTGGGCGGCTTCCCGCTGGACAAGATCCTGAGCCACGAGCTCCCCGCCGCCGAATTCCAGCAGGGCTTCGACCTGATGGAATCGGGCAAGTGCGGCAAGGTCGTGCTGGGCTGGTAAGACCGGCCGCCCCTTCACTTCACAGGAACGGAAACATGTCCCTGACCGAACGCTACAACGACACCCTGGATGAGATCCGCGACGCCGGCCTGTTCAAGGCCGAGCGCATCATCACCGGGCCGCAGTCGGCCGAGATCACCCTGGAAGACGGGCGCAAGGTGCTGAACTTCTGCGCCAACAACTACCTGGGCCTGGCCGACCACCCGGACCTCATCCAGGCGGCCAAGGACGCGCTGGACAGCCACGGCTTTGGCCTCGCCTCGGTGCGCTTCATCTGCGGTACCCAGGACCTGCACAAGGAGCTGGAGAAGACCATCTCCGACTTCTTCGGCAAGGGCGACACCATCCTCTACGCGGCCTGCTTCGACGCCAACGGCGGCCTGTTCGAGCCACTGCTCGGGCCTGAGGACGCGATCGTCTCCGATTCGCTCAACCACGCCTCGATCATCGACGGCGTCCGCCTGTGCAAGGCCAGGCGCTACCGCTACGCCAACTGCGACATGGCCGACCTGGAGGCGCAGCTGAAGCAGGCGAAGGCCGACGGCGCGCGCACCATCATGATCACCACCGACGGCGTGTTTTCGATGGACGGCTTCGTCGCCCCGCTGGACGAGATCACTGCACTGGCGGAGAAGTACAACGCCCTGGTGCATATCGACGAGTGCCACGCCACCGGCTTCATCGGCGCCACCGGCCGCGGCTCGGCCGAGGTCAAGGGCGTGCTGGAAAAGATCGACATCATCACCGGCACCCTGGGCAAGGCCATGGGCGGCGCCATCGGCGGCTTCACTACCGCCAGCGCCGAGGTGATCGAGATGCTGCGCCAGCGGTCGCGCCCGTACCTGTTCTCCAACTCGCTGCCGCCGCACGTGGTGGCCGCGGGCACGAAGGCGTTCCAGATGCTGGCCGCCGCGGACGATCTGCGCGAACAGCTGAGCGCAAACACCGCCTACTTCCGTGAGCGCATGACCGAGGCCGGATTCGACCTCAAGCCCGGCAACCACCCCATCGTGCCGGTGATGCTGTACGACGCGCCGCTGGCGCAGCGCTTTGCCGAACGCCTGCTGGAGGAAGGGATCTACGCGATCGGCTTCTTCTTCCCGGTGGTGCCGCAGGGTCAGGCCCGCATCCGTACCCAGATGAGCGCGGCCCACACCCGCGAGCACCTGGACCGCGCCATCGACGCGTTCACCCGCGTGGGGCGCGAACTGGGAGTCATCGGCGCCTGAGCGGCGCCGAAGGCATTATTCCTCGCTGGTGACCTCGGTCACCGGCAGGACATCGGTCAGCTCCGGCGTCGCCGGCGCATTCGGATCCACACGCCGGCCGGCGCTGTAGCCATTGGCCTGCAGCCACGCATCGAAGTCATCAGCGGTCATCCGCTTGCCGCTCTGGGTCATGTTGAACCGGTACGGCGTATTGTCGAACTCGGTCTGCTTCACGTACGCGGCCGGATCGGCCGCCGCCACCGCGCCCGCCTGCTGCGCACCCAGCGCCGCACCGCTGCACGCTTCCACGCGAAGCCGCTGCAGCACCTGGTCCAGCGACTGTTCTTCACCATAGGCTCGGGCCAGAACGCCGCCCTGTCCACCCAGGCGGTAGCTCGGGGCCATCAGCTCCGGCGCGACGGGGGCCAGCATGGCCGGCGCAACAATCGCCGCGGATACCGCAGGCGCCGCACGCGAGCACTCTGAAGCATTGGCCAGGAAAGGCGCCGCGGCGAGCAGGGCGACGGCAGCGACAGACTTGAACATGGCATTGGTCCCGTTGGAAGCGGAGAGAAGTGTATTCGCTTGAAGAAAATGCCGCAAACCCTTGTTACCAAAGGTGCGCATTCATCCCAAAGCGGCCCTTCCACCATCCTGCCGGGCGGTGCCTCGGGCCGCCCATCTTGCCTCAGCGCCCGGAAAACAGAAAGCCCGGCACAAGGGCCGGGCTTTCTGGTGTTACTTGAGCTTGCGTCCGATCAGTTCTGGACGTTCAGCTCGGTGCGGCGGTTGCGCGCGCGACCTTCCGGATTGTCGGAACCGTCCGGGTTGGTGTTCGGCGCAATCGGGCGGCTCTCGCCGTAACCGATCGGACCGCGCAGACGGCTCGAGTCGATGCCGTTGCTGGTCAGGTAGTCGTACACAGCCTGGGCGCGACGCTCGGACAGGCCCTGGTTGTACTGCTCGGCACCAACGGAGTCGGTGTGGCCGGCAACCTCGACACCCAGGTCAGGGTAGCGACGCAGGATTTCGACGGCTTCGTTCAGGATCTGCACCGCATCCGGGCGCAGGGTCGAACGGTCGAAGTCGAAGTTCACACCGGTCAGATCGATGGTGATCGGGGCCGGCGGCGGCGGCTCAACCGGAGCCGGCGGCGGCGGCGGCGGCGGCGGCGGCGGGGCAACCGGGGCAACAGGCTCCGGACCCAGCGGAATCACCAGACCCACCTGGGCCACGATATCGGTGAACTGGCTGTCTTCCTGGTTGTGCGGGTAGCCGCCCCAGTCCTGCGCGCCGTTCGCCGCGTAGCTGTTGTCGTCGAAGTCACCACGCATGAAGACTTCGGCACGCACTGCAACGCGATTGGTGAACGTGCCCTGCACACCGGCACCAAGCTTGGCGGCCAGGTTGCCGTCCTTGCGCTTGCCCGGGGAATTCGGATCCGGGAACGCATCGAACTCCTCTTCGGCGCGCTGGTAGCCAACGCCGAACAGCAGGTACGGGTTCCAGGCGCGCTCTTCGGCCACGAAGTGGCGACGGAAGTCGAACGAGATGCCGTACTGCGACCAGCGCAGGTCGTGGTTGGCACCGTCGATGCTGCTGTCGAACTGCGGGTTCTGGTAGTTCAGCTCGGCGTCAACCGACCACACCGGGCTCACGAACTTGCCCAGGCCCAGAGATACAGCCGGCGCGTCATCAGTACGACGGTCACCATCCTGGAAGTTGTAGCCGGCGCCTGCAGTCAGGTACCAGCGATCGTCGAACTCCTGCGCATTGGCCACAGAGGCCATGCCCAGGCCGCCGGCGAGCGCGGCACAGAGGAGTTTCATTTTCATCCGTCATGCTCCTTGATCAAGGGGGATAAAGCTTTACTGCATAAAATTTGCAACTTGGACCAACTTTTCAGGCCGCGCAGGCCCAAAAACCTTCGGGGCACAGCCTAGGGTCGGCTGCGTGAAGACGGCGTTAACAGTAACATAACAGTTGACTGTGTCCCACTCATTTCAACCTCCCGCCGTTCAGCTTGCGTAGAGGTCCATGAAACGGGACAGCGGCATTTCATCCATGCTCCCCGGATCGTCAGCCAGTGCCATCAGTTGGGCGACTTTACCAGCAGCCAGCCGGCGACGGAATGCCTGTTCGCACTTGCGCACCAGCAGCGGGATCCCCTCCTCCCGCCGGCGCCGGTGGCCAACCGGGTAGTCCACCGCCACCCGCTCCGTGCTCGATCCATCCTTGAAGAACACCTGCACCGCGTTGCCGATGGCGCGCTTGTCCGGATCGTAATAGTCACGGGTGAAGCGCGGGTCCTCGCTGACCTGCATCCGCGCGCGCAGGGCATCGATGCGTGGATCCGCTGCCACCTCATCGCCATAGTCGCGCGCCTCCAGTCGTCCAAAAATCAACGGCACCGCCACCATGTACTGCAGGCAGTGATCGCGGTCG